>JANMAX010000246.1:0-2523 GCA_031360075.1 bacterium
CGCACCCGTGCCCGCCGCGCGTGCGGTTGCGAGCGGCGGCGGGACGAAGGCGGGCGGGCCGTCGGTGAAGCGAGGGGACGGCTCGATGGGCGGGCGGCGGTCGGGCGTCATTGCGGCCGGGAGTGTAGTCTACGGGTGCCATGCGCGTATTCATCGCTGTCTATCCGCCCCCCGAAGTCCAACGCACCGCCGAGAGCGCGACCCGTCCGCTCAAGGCCGTGCGTGATGCCGTGTCGTGGGTGAGGGCGGACAACCTGCACTACACCATGCGCTTCCTGGGCGAACAGGACGACGCCGCGGTGGCGCGTGCCAAGCTCGCCATGCAGAAGGCCGCGGCTGTCCAGGCGCGCTTCGGCGCGGTGCTGGGCGGATTCGGGGCGTTCCCCACCGCCAAGAAGGCGCGCGTGCTGTGGATCGGCATGCTGCAGGGCGCCGAACCCATGCGTCTGCTGGCCACGGCACTCGAGCACGAGCTGCGCGCACAGGGCTTCGAGCGCGCCGACGATGCGTTCGAGCCGCACCTGACCGTGGGCCGCGTGCGCACGCCCGGCGACTGGACGACGCGGCTGATCGACGCCACGACGCCCGAAGTGCGCTTCCAGGTCGACCGGCTGTGGCTGGTGCAGAGCGAACTGGGCGCGGGTGGTTCGCGCTACGAGAAGCTGGCCGAAGCGCCGCTCGGTTAACCGCCGCCACCGGAAGGACGCCGAGGCCGGGCGCGGGCTGTTCGTCCCACCGCGGCGCACGGTCTGGGTGGACAGGCAGTTTCTGATTGCAGGTGGTCCCGGCCCGGGCATACGATTCAGGCCGCGTTCCATGCAGCGACCGCGGTTCCTCCCCTGCGCACGTCATCGTGCGCAACGCTCCGAGCGCAGGACGGTCCCTGCACAGGAGGCTCACGCATTCACGCCTGCGGGAGGTGACCATGCCGAACCCGGCTCCTCGTATCCAGCGCCCGTCAGCGCTCGCCGCGAACGCAAATGCGTTCGTCTGGATCATTCTCGTCTGCCAGTTGATCCCCCCCCCTCTAGAAGCGGGCACGCTCGCCAAACGCGGGCGGTGGTGGGCGTCCGGTGACCTCGGTGTGCAGGGCACGCACGTCACACTGCTGCGCGAGCCGCAGACCAACTTTGCCAAGGTGTTCCTTTTCGGCGGCGCCGGCAGCGCTCAGGTGATGAAGGTGTGGCGCTTCAATCCACTCGCGGGCACGGCCTGGGTACCGTCGGTGTCGTCGAGCGACGCGAACAACAAGATCTATCCGGTCGCGCACCCGAACAACAAGCTCGTGGACCTGTTCTGCGGCGGGCACTCGACGCTTCAGGACGGTCGGCTGCTGGTGCTCGGCGGTCAGTGGGCGCCCACGGACCCCTGCCAGATGGCGTGGTCATTCGACCCGCGTTGGTACCCGGACACCACCACCTACGCGCCCTGGTCGCAGCTCGCTTCGATGGCCGTGGACCGCTGGTATCCGACCGCCACGGCGCTCTCGGATGGGCGTATCCTTGCGTCATCCGGATGGTCGCGGTTGTTCATGCTCACCTTCGGCGGGGACTCCACGAGCGGCAAGGAGAGCCGGGTGCTGCACCCACTGGCCATGGCCGGCCGGTTCAACTGGTCGGACACCACCGCCATCCCGGATGTCTTCGGTGTCACCAACGGGCAACGTCCGGCGGCGCGCGAGGATCACGTGCTGGTGGGCGACCGCGCCGGGCGCGTGTTCCTGATCGGAGGCCGCACGGGCACGGTCGGTGCGGGCTACTCGTACTTCAACGATGTCTGGCAGCTCACCGGCTCCGGGGCGTTCCCCACGCAGGATGACTCCACGTTCCGTTGGTCCAAGTGCATGGTGTATCCCGACCCTGTGAACGGATTGCCCGCGGCCCGCGCCCGCTTCGCGGCCACTTGGTCCGGACTCGATGACTGGTCGCAATCGAACCCGACCCAGCTTCACAAGCGCCTCACGGATCCGCCGAGCGCCGATAGCATCGTCGTCTACATACATGGCGGGATCGATGCGAACGGGAACGCGCTGGGCGACCTGTGGCGCGGTTGGCGTCGCGATACCACCGGGTTCTACATCTGGCAATGGCAGAAGCTGCGCGACGATGCGAGCACCGCGCGCTACGGCCACACGATGGTCTACGACCCCGGGCCGGTGAAGGGGCTCACGTATCCCGACCACGCGCGCTTGCTGTTGTTCGGGGGGCGAGACAACGCGGGACTGGTCGGCAATGGTGTGCTGGCGTGCCGGATCGCGACGCGGCAACGCATCGGCGAGGGCTGGTACTTGCCCGCGATGATCGCCGGCCCCTACGGCACTCCACCGGCGCGCGAGGGCCATGTCGCGGTGATGCAGGTGAGCCGCCTGGTGGGCACGCGCCGCATGTATGTGTTCGGCGGACAGGACGGTGCCGGTGCCGTGGCGGACACAGCTTTGTGGTATCTGCAGCGCCCCGATGCCGCCTTGTCGGACACCGTGTACCAGTGGGCGCGCACACCGCGCATCGGCGGACCCAGCGGCCG
>JANMAX010000268.1:0-6851 GCA_031360075.1 bacterium
CGGCTTGTCCGAGGCCAACCTCGAGAACACGCGCGTGCGCGCCCCGTTCGCCGGCACGATCCTGCGCAAGGACGCCGAGGTCGGCGAGATCGTGGCACCCTCGAGCGCCGGTGGCGGGCTGACCCGCACCGCCATTGTCACTATGGCCGATCTGCAGACGCTCGAGGTGGAAGTCGACGTCAACGAGGCCTACATCGCGCAGATCCGCAACGCGCAACCGGCCCGCATCACGCTCGACGCCTATCCCGACACGTCGTTCACGGGCCGCGTCCGCCAGGTCGTGCCGACGGCCGACCGGCAGAAGGCCACGGTGCTCGTGAAGGTCTCGATCCTGGATCGCGACCCACGCATCCTGCCCGAGATGGGCGCCAAGGTGGTGTTCTCGGCTCACGACGCGCAGGCGCAAGCCGCCCCGCGACGCGTGTTCGTGCCGCAGGCGGCCATCGTGCAAGTCGACGGCAAGGCCTCGGTCTGGGTCGTGGAAAAGGGCAAGTCGCGCCTGCAGGCCGTGGACGTCGGCCCGGCCCGCGGCGACCGCATCGAAGTACGGCAGGGACTATCGGGCGGCGAGAGCCTCGTGCTCACGCCGCCGGCAGAGTTGAAGAACGGCAGCAAGGTGAAGCTCGCCGGGCGCTGAAACGCCTGTCTCACCGGAGGATCACTGGTATGGCAACGGTCGAAGTCAAGAACGTCGTGAAGATCTATCACCGTGACGCGGAAGAAGTCCGGGTGCTCGACGGACTCTCCCTCAACATCCCCGAGGGCTCGTTCGTGGCGCTCATGGGGCCGTCGGGCTCGGGCAAGACCACGCTCCTCAACTTGATCGGCGGCGTCGACCAGCCGACGTCCGGTGATGTCATCGTCGCCGGCACGAACATCGCGCGCATGAACGGCAACGCGCTGGCGCGCTGGCGGTCGGCCTCCATTGGCTACATCTTCCAGCTCTATAACCTGATTCCTGTGCTCACCGCACTCGAGAACGTCGAACTGCCGCTCCTGCTCGTGAAGATGAGCGGCGCCGAGCGCCGCAAGCGCGCCGAGACCGCACTGGGTCTCGTGGGGCTGGCCGACCGGCTCAAGCACTATCCGCGGCAATTGTCCGGGGGGCAGGAGCAGCGCGTCGCCATCGCACGCGCCTTGGTCTCAGATCCCAAGGTGCTGCTGGCCGACGAGCCCACGGGTGACTTGGACCGCAAGTCGGCCGAGGACGTGCTGCAATTGCTCGACCGGCTCAACAAGGAATTCAAGAAGACCATCGTCATGGTCACCCACGACCCGCACGCGGCCGAGCGCGCCACGCTCCGGTACCACCTCGACAAGGGCGTCCTGTCGAACTAGGAGGAGCCGCGCATGTTCAAGCTGGTGCTCGTCAATCTGTTCCGCAACCCGCTGCGCACGTTCCTCACCATGGCGAGCGTCATGGTGGCGCTGTTCCTGTTCTGCACCCTGGGTGGGGTGCTCGATACGTTGCAGGAATCCATCAAGGTCGGCAGTGAGTCGCGCTTGGTGGTGCGCAACAAGATCTCGCTCGTGCAGTGGATCCCCATGGCCTACCGGCAGCGCATCGAAGCCGTCCCGGGCGTGAAGCGCTGCGCTGTGCAGAACTGGTTCGGGGCCCAGGATCCGGCGGACAGCCGCGGCTTCTTCGCGCAGTTCGGCGTCGACGACCCGTACTTCGCGATTTACGGGCCCGACATCGACATCGTCCAGTCATCGCCCGCGCAGGCCGCGGCCGCAGTGCCCGAGGGCGTCGATCCCAGGCTGGCGTCCTACTTCCTCGAACGCACGGCGTGCGTCGTCGGCGAGAAGCTCCTGCTCAAGAAGGGCTGGAAGCTGGGCCAGACCATCACGCTCGCGGGCACGATCTTCCCGGGGCCCTGGCCCTTCACGATCCGTGCCGTCTACCGCGCCAAGAAGAAGTCCTTCGGCGAGGAGATCATGTTCTTCCACTACAAGTACCTGAGCGAAAAGGGCATGGGCGGACAGGAGGCAGTCGGCACTTACGTACTCGAACTGTCCGACCCGTCTCAGGCCAGCACGGTGCTGCGTGCCATTGACTCGCAGTTCGAGAACGCCGCGCCCGCCACGCTGACCGAGACCGAGCAGGCGTTCCAGGCCGGCTTCGTGAGCATGTATGGCAACATCCCGTTCGTGCTGCGCGTCATCGGGCTGGCGATCGTGTTCAGCATCCTGCTGATCGCGGCCAACACCATGATGACGTCCATCCGCGAACGCACCGGCGAATTCGGCGTTTTGAAGACGTTGGGCTTCACCGACGGTCAGGTGTTCGGCATGGTCGTCATCGAGGCCGCCATCATCACACTCGGTGGCGGGCTGATCGGCGCATTGGGTGCCAAGTTCGCGGTTGACGGCAACGCCGTCTTCGGGGCGTTCCTGCCGCCCATGTCGGTCTACTGGGGCACCGTGTTCACCGGCGTCGCGATCGCACTTGTGATCGGCGCGGTGAGCGGACTGATCCCGGCCATGCAGGCTTCGCGCCTGCGCATCGTGGACGCGCTTCGGCGCGTCGAGTGAGAGGAACCATGGCCATCCCATTCGCCTACAACTTCCGCAGCGTCACGCACCGCCCGGTCTCGACCGCGACCACCGCACTCGGCATCGGACTCACGGTCGCGATCTACATCGGTGCGCTGGCGCTCGCCGCCGGCTTCAAGGCGTCGCTCGTCACCACCGGCTCACCCGACAACGTCATCGTGCTGCGCAAGGGTGCCGACAGCGAGATCTCCAGCGGCGTCACGCTGGACCAGTCGAACATCCTCAAGGCCGATCCGGCCGTCGCCGTGGGCCCCGACGGACGGCCGCGTGCCAGCGCCGAGATGGTGATCGTGGTCAACAAGCCGCGCCTGGGCCAGGCAGGCTCGTCGAACATCATGGTGCGTGGGGTCGATCTGGCCGCCGCGGACCTTCGCGGCGGCGTCACCATGGTCGCCGGCCGCATGTTCACCCCCGGCACGGACGAAGTCATCGTCGCGAAGCGCATCGCCGGGCGGTTCGCCAACTGCAACGTCGGCGACAAGCTCAAATTCGAACAGCGCGACTTCACGGTCGTCGGCCAATTCACCGCGAACGGCTCGGCGTTCGAATCCGAGATCTGGGGTGACGCCGCCGTGCTCATGCCGGCCCTGCATCGCGACGGCTACTTCCAGACCTTCGTCTTCCGCATGAAGGATCCGGCGCAGTTCGAGGCGATCAAGCAGCGCCTGGAAGCCGATCCTCGCCTGCAGTTGCAGGTCAAACGCGAGCGCGAGTTCTACGCGGCACAGAGCGAACTGTTCACCGTGTTGATCACGGGGATCGGCACGTTCATCACGGTCATCATGGCCATCGGTGCGGTGTTCGGCGCCGCGAACACGATGTATGCCTCGATCGGCGCACGCACACGTGAGATCGCCACGCTGTTGGTGCTCGGCTTCGGCCCGGGCGCGGTCATGCTGTCCTTCGTGGTCGAGTCGGTGATCATCGCGTTCATCGGAGGCCTGGTGGGTTGTGTGCTCGCGTTGCCCATGAACGGCATCACTTCCAGCACGACGAACTTCCAGAGCTTCTCCGAGATGGCGTTCCAGTTCCGCATCACCCCCGCCATCATGGTGCAGGCGCTGCTGTTCTCCGCCGTTCTTGGACTGGTCGGCGGCTTCTTCCCGGCCCTGAAGGCCTCCCGGCAGAGCCTCTCGAGTTCCCTGAGGGGCTGATCGCCCGCTGACGCGGAGGGGGTCGAGGGCAGCCGCCCCCGACCCCCTTCGCATGCCCGCCCGGGCGGGATTCCTTCCCCGGACGGGCCCCGGGGCGAATCCCTGCCTGATTTCGGTGCGGCGCATCGGCACGACCCGCGCGGAAGGGGACCGCGGTCCAGATTCCGAAACCGCGCGAAAGCATCTAAAGTGTCCCGGTTGAGTCCCCACTCACCCTGCGAGGAGGCACACCGTGTCCGGCATCCGCGAGGTCATCATCCTGGGCTCCGGCCCAGCGGGCTATACCGCGGCGCTCTATACAGCACGCGCGAATCTCAAGCCGCTCGTGTTCACGGGACTGCAGCCGGGTGGCCAGCTCACCATCACGACCGAGGTCGAGAACTACCCCGGCTTCGAGCACGGCATCCAGGGCCCGGAGCTCATGGACGTCATGCGCAGGCAGGTCGCACGCTTCGGGACCGAATTCATGGACACTCTGGTCGAGAAGGTCGACTTCTCGTCCCGCCCGTTCAGGGTGTGGGCCGACGGCATCGAGTACCAGTCCAAGAGCATCATCGTCGCCACCGGCGCGTCGGCACTGCTGCTCGGCATCCCGAGCGAGACCGAGTTCATGGGCTTCGGCGTCTCGGCGTGCGCCACCTGCGACGGGTTCTTCTTCAAGGAGAAACGCGTCATCGTGGTGGGCGGCGGCGACACCGCGATGGAGGAAGCCAACTACCTGACGCGTTTCTGCCCCGAGGTCATCGTGGTCCACCGCCGCGACACGCTGCGCGCCAGCAAGATCATGCAGGAGCGCGCCCAGGCCAACCCGCGCATCAAGTTCATCTGGAACAGCGAGATCGCCGAGATCCTCGGCGACAAGAACAAGAAGGTCGCGGGCGTGAAGCTGCGCAACACCATCACCGGCGCGGTATCCGACATGGCCATCGACGGCGTCTTCATGGCCATCGGCCACAAACCCAACACCGAGTTCCTGGGCGGCCAGCTGCCGACCGATGCCAAGGGCTATCTGGTCGTGAAGCCGGGCTCGTCGTATACCAGTGTCGCGGGCGTGTTCGCCGCCGGCGACGTGCACGACCAGACCTACCGCCAGGCGGTCACCGCCGCCGGCAGCGGCTGTGTGGCCGCCATCGATTGCGAACGCTGGCTCGAAGCCCAGGCACACGCCGAGACCTCGGCCGCCGCTACGCACTGACGCACCACCTGGATCACGCGGCCAACAACGCGCGGCCCCAATTGCGGGAGTCACCGTGGAAAGAGAAGTGCTCGAGTTCGACGTGCAGTTCGTGGGCGCGGGTCCCGCGGGACTGGCGGGCGCGATCCATCTGGCCGACCTGATCACGAAGCACAACGCGAACGCGGCCGCCACCGGCGGCACGCCACTCCCTGAGCTGAGCATCGCGGTGCTCGAGAAATCCTCCGAGGTCGGCCAGCATGGCATCTCGGGCGCGGTCATGGACCCGCGCGCGCTGCTCGAACTCATGCCCGACTACGTCGCCAGGGGCTGCCCCATCGAAGCCGAAGTCACGGGCGATGACGTCTACATCCTGTTCGAGAAGTCCCAGTTCCGGCTGCCGTTCCTGCCGCCCGCGCTCCACAACCACGGCAACGCCATCGTGTCGGTGGGTGAACTCAGCAAGTGGCTCGCCGCACGGGCCGAGGAACGTGGCGTGCTGATCGCCACCGAGACGCCCGCGCAGACGCCGCTGCTGGATGGCAGCAAAGTGCTGGGTGTGCGCACCGGCGACAAGGGCGTCGACAGGCACGGCAACCACAAGCCCACGTACCAGCCGGGCGCGGATTGCCTCGCCAAGGTCACCGTGCTGTGCGAGGGACCGCGCGGCACGATCGGCAAGGCGCTCGAGCAGTCGCTCGGGCTCACCACCGGCAAGCAGCCGCAGGTGTACGCGACCGGAGTGAAGGAGCTGTGGGAAGTGCCGGCGGGCCACGCCCAGAAGGGCCGCGTCATCCACACCATGAACTGGCCGCTGCCCGCCAGCACGTTCGGCGGCGGCTTCATCTACGGGCTGTCGGATTCACTGTGGTACGTCGGCTGCGTGACCGGCCTCGACTCCAAGGACCCGACCAGCGACCCACACGGCAACTTGCAGATGCTGAAGACGCACCCGCTGGTGTCGGCCCTCCTCCAAGGCGGCAAGCCGATCAGCTACGGCGCCAAGGCGATTCCCGAGGGCGGCTGGAACGCGATGCCCAAGCTGTATGCCGACGGCCTGCTGCTGGCGGGCGACACGGGCGGGTTCCTGAACGGCGGGCGCTTGAAGGGCATACACCTCGCCATCAAGAGCGGCATGCTCGCCGCCGAGCAGGTGTTCGAGTGCCTGCTCGCCAACGACTTCTCGGCCGCGAAGCTGGCTGGCTACGAGAAGCGCGTCGCGGATTCGTGGGCCGGCGAGGAGTTGAAGGGCATGCGCAATTTCCATCAGGCGTTCGATGCCGGTCTGTGGGCAGCCCTGCCGCGCACGGGATTCCAGATGGTGATGGGCGGGCTCGATCCGCTGGGGGGCGAACTCACCGGCCACCCGGGGCATGAGCGCATGCAGAAGCTCGCAGCCGTGCACCCCAACGGCAAGCCCGCGCCGGTCAAGGCCGACGGCAAGCTGACGTTCGACAAGCTCGCTGACGTCTACCTGTCCGGCACCATGCACGACGAGGACCAGCCCGTGCACCTGATCGTGGCCGACACCAGTGTGTGCGCCACGAAATGCCGAGAGGAGTACGGCAACCCCTGCCAGCACTTCTGCCCCGCCAGCGTCTACGAGATGGTGCCCGACCCCGACAAGGCCGGCGCACTCAAGCTGCAGATCAATGCCAGCAATTGCGTGCACTGCAAGACCTGCGACATCGCCGACCCCTACCAGATCATCACCTGGACCACGCCCGAGGGCGGCGGCGGGCCCAACTACAAGCGGCTCTAGCCGCCTACACCCCCCGGCAGCACGAAGGGCGCTCTCGGGTGAGAGCGCCCTTCGTACCGCGGCGAAGCGGGGCTGGACTAGTGTCTCGTCCCAGAAGTCCTGTACATGCCTCGACGGCCCTCGTGACCGCTGGCTGCGTTGCTCCTCCTCGACGTATCTCCCGGATACGACTTCGTCGTCGCGCCTTGCCAGCGGCCACGATTGC
>JANMAX010000041.1:0-2836 GCA_031360075.1 bacterium
CGCAGCCGCCCTGACGGTACACCTGCTCCAGTGCCTCCTGCAGGCGGTCCGTGAGCGGTTGCGGCAGGAACACGCGCTCGTTCTCACGGAAGATGAAGATGGTGTGTTTGAGGGTATCGACCTCGACCCTGCAGTTCCGGCAATGGCCGACATGTAAATCCACCTGGGAGACCAGTTCCGCCTGAGCCTCCTCATCGAGGTATTCGGACAGGTGGTCCAGAACCTCCTGGCACGTGAGCTTCCTCACGGTGCGGGGGTTCCCTGCGGAACGGACCATGCGTCCGTGCTCATGGTGGGGATGCTCCCATTGGGTGGTGCCGCGGTGCGACGTTCCGTCCTGCGCACGACTTCGATGCAGGGGATCGCCGGCGGATGCCGACGAAATCATCCGTGACCGGACTGGTGTGCAGGATGCCTGTGACTGGCCCCCAGTGACAAGCCCGTTCGGGGGGGGCTGGTGACCCGTGCTGGGATCGAACCAGCGACACCCTGATTAAAAGTCAGGTGCTCTACCGACTGAGCTAACGGGTCCCGGGACCAGACAGTGTGTCGGTCGTTATATCGGCTCCCGGGTCGGGCGTCCACCCAGCCGGGGGTTGGACGCCCGGAGCGCGGCTCGGGCATGCTGTTGGTGCCCGGGCTCCCGGGGGCCCGGAACGAGTGGCCGGACGGACGCCCGCTTGCCCCCCCGGCCCGTCTCCGTCCCCGCTCGCGCCGGCTCGCCGGCACGCAAGCGGAGGCTCGCTCCGGCCGATAACATGGACGCGGTCCCGATGGCACCAGTGACCGAACTTCATGGAGAACCGGATCGCGCATGACCTCGTCCCGGATGACGGTCGCATCGCACGGGGTACCCGTCCGCGCCGGCTTCGTGCTGGCCGTGGCCGTGTTCCTGACTCGTCTGCCATTCGTGGGCACGGGTTACGGCACGGACAGCGACACCTGGAAGTTCGCGTCCGCCATCCGGGAAATCGCCGACACCGGCCGCTATACCGTCTCTCGTCTGCCTGGATACCCACTCATGGAATGGTCGTGCACCCCGCTCGCCCACCTCGGTGCGTGGGCCCCGAACACGCTTTCGGCGATCGCCGCCGCGGCGTGCGCGTGGCTCGCGGCGCGACTGTTCGCACGCCATGGCGTGCGCGACGCGCTCCTCGCGGGCGCGGCGTTCGTGTGCGTCCCGGCGGCGTGGATCGCAGGCACCTCGAGCATCGACTACCTGTGGGCGCTGGCGTTCGTGCTGGCGGCATGGCTCGACGCGGGTGACGGGCGCGCGCTGCGCGCCGGGCTGTGGCTCGGCATGGCGGTCGGCGCGCGCATGACGTCGGCGCCCCTGGTACTGCCGCTGGTATGGCTGGCGTGGCACGCCGGCGAGGGCCCGCGGCTCCAGCGGGCGGTCACGCTCGCCGTGACCGGTGCGCTCGTCGGGCTCGCCTGGTACGTGCCCTCGTACCTGCGCTACGGCTGGGAGTTCCTGTCCTACTCCGAGATCCGCGGCGGCCAGTCGTCGGCGCTGCAGCTCGTCACCGGCATGACGCATCCCGGTTCGGCGGGTGTGGCCGCGCCACTCATCGCCGGCCAGGCAACCGCACTCCTGTACGGCGTGCTCGGCTGCGCGGCGATCGCCCTGGCACTGCTCTCGATGCTGTGGCAGCGGCGCGACGCGGCACGCGCCGGGCACATCGCGTGGGCGCCGGGCTGGGCCATCGCCGCGGCACTGGTCTACGAGTTCGTGCTCTACCTGCGCCTGCCGCACGACGAGGGCTACCTGCTGCCGACCGTGCCCCTGGTGCTGCTTGTGCTCGCGGCGGGGGTGACACCGGCGCGCTTCCGCGCGGTATGCATGACGCTCCTGGTGTCCCCGTTCGTGCTCGGCATCGACATCGCTCCACCCAAGAAGGGCCTGTCCCCCGCCCAGCGCTCGGCCTTCGAGCTCCACCTGCCGGTCGCGAGCGAGACCGTGGTCATCGAACCGCTGCGCGGCGCCGTGCTGCGCGATCTCGCCAAGCGCCAGCGCATGCAGTCGGTCGCGCACGACCTCGTGGCGTGGTGGCCGGAGCGGCCCGCCGTGTTCCGGCTCGCAGCCGGGAACCTGACCTCGATGATGTACTATCTGTTCCCAGTCGACCCACGCACGGCGCCGTTCGCGCGCAGCTACTCGCCCGCCGAGCTTTCGGCTTCACGAGCGCAGGGCGTCCCCGTGTACGTCCTGCCCGACGTGGTGGAACGCATGCGGATGTCCGAGGGGGGCCGGTCCGTGGACGGCCTGCTGCCGCTCCCGAGTCCCTCCGGGGAGACTCGATGAAGCCATCGTCCCGGACCGCGCTGGAGATGTGCCGAGGGGCTTCTTGAACACGCCCGTATCCCCTGCCGCCAAACCCTGGCGGGCCGACCCATTCAGCCGTGTGGTCGGGCTCGTCACCACGCTCGTGGTCGGCGTCCTGCTGGGCATCCAGTACTGGTCGCCCAACAAGCGCGTCATCCCGGTCGTGCTCGCGACCGCGGTGTTCGGCATCGCGTGGCGGCTCAGCATGGGAGCCGCCATCAATGTCCTGGTGTTCCTCCTGCCGTACCCGAAGGGCACGGTCTTCGGCAGCACGAACCTGGCACTCATCATGATGGTGTTCGTGCTCTGGCTGCTGCGACTGTCGCTGCGCATGAGCGAACGGGCGCGCACCAGCCCCATCGACATCCCGATCCTCGGGCTGCTGTTGTGGTACGTGCTGTCGTTCTACAACGTCCGCAATGACTTCGCGCTCGAGCGTGCCCTGCAGAACTTCGAGCTGTTCGGCGCCTGCATCGTCATGTACTACCTGATCATCAACTGCGTGCGCAC
>JANMAX010000046.1:0-11449 GCA_031360075.1 bacterium
GTCGCGAGCAGGCCGGAGCGCAGGATGCGCGGAGGCCGACCGCGAGCGTCAGGGAGGTGAGGCCATGGATGGCCGAACCGAGCGTTCGCCTCGATCGCGGCCCCCCGGCCACCGCCGACCGACGACGCCCAACGCACAGGATCATCGCCTCAACCACCATTGCAGCAGGAACCGCGTCGCGTCCTTGGTCGGGATCTCGCGCGCGTTCTTGATGCCGTCCCAATCCTGTTGCTGCGCCGGACGCAACACCGGCAGTCCCGAGCACGCCGGACAACCCGTCCCGCACGGGCAGCCCTCCAGGTGCGCGAGCGACGCCTCGGCGAGTTCGTCGAGCCGGGCGAAACCCTGCTCGGCGAAACCCAGGCCGCCCGGATAGCGGTCGAACATGAACAGCGTCGGCCGCCCGGTATTGGACGAATCGAGCATGCCGCCCAGATCCATCGGGTCGCACATCGACAGCAGTGGCAGCAACTGCACGAACAGGTTGCGCACGCCGGAGAGCGCTTCCCAGGGATTCAGTCCGCGCCTTCCCAGTTCGCGCGTGGTCGCCTCGTTGGGCGCCAGCCAGAAGCCCGCGGTCTCGAGTGTCAGCCGCGGCAGTTCGAGGGGGTGGTAGCCGATGGCCTCGAGCGAACGATAGCGGATCTTCTTGAACGCGATCGTCTGCCAGCTGTAGGTGACCTCGCCGAACCTGGGCGATTCCCCGCGCCACGTGCACTCGCGCAGTTCGGTGCGCACGCGCACGTTCGAGTCGAGCACCGGTTGCGTGTAGTAGTCGACCGTGCGCGGCTCGACCGTGGCGACCTTCTGTTCGAGATCGAGCTTGCGCACCCACCACGTGCCGCCCTCATGCAGGTAGATGGCGTCGGGGTAAACCAGCTCGAGTCCGCTCACGGCATCGACCGTGCCGATGACCGCGTTGTCGCGCGTCGCATCGACGATCGTGTAGGTGTCATCGCTCATGGTGCGCAACGACACCCTGGCGCCCGGGAAGTCCGTCCGGGACCAGTAGGCCCGCCCGTCGATGACGTGCGTCTCGCCGGCGTCATCCAGCGCCGCCAGCACGTCGCGCATCTGCTCGCCGAAGGCGGCCTCATCGGCGGAGGACACCGGCAGCTCGTACGCCGCACACGCCAGTTGCTGCGCCAGGATGTACGGGTTGTGCGGATCGATGCACGCCGCCTCGGTGGGCCGCCCGAACAGGTAACCCGGGCGGCGCATGAGGTACTGGTCGACCGTGTCGTTGTAAGCCACGAGCACCACCAGCGACGGCGCGCCGCTGCGACCCGCACGGCCCGCCTGCTGCCAGATGCTCGCCAGCGTGGGCGCCGCGCCCACCAGCACGGCGGCATCGAGCCCGCCGACGTCGATGCCGAGCTCGAGCGCGTTCGTGCTCACCACGCCGCGCAACGCGCCCGAGAACAGCGCCTGCTCGATGGCCCGGCGCTCCTCGGGCAGGTAGCCGCCGCGATACGGCTTGATGCGCTCGTGCAGCGGGGGCTGCGGCGCCCCCAGCGGATCGTGCGTGGCATCCTGCGGAAGCGGCAGCCGCGCGCGCGTGCGTTCGAGCTGCTCGCGTGTGTAGCGGTAGACCAACTCGGCGCTGACGCGCGACTTCGTGAACGTGATCGCCTGCGCACCGCTCTCGATGATCCCGGCGAGCAACTGGCAGCCCTCGACGTTCGAACTGCGGCGCTCGACCTGGGTGTCGTCCCGGAACGGCGGGTTCCAGAACACGAAGTGCTTCTCGCCACGCGGCGCGCCGTCGTCGTCGACCACCGTGACCTCACGGCCGGTGAGTGCCGTGGCCAGCTCACCGGGGTTGCGGATGGTGGCGCTGCACAGCACGTAGCGGAACTCGCCGCCGTAATGGCGCACCAGTCGTTCGAGCCGGCGCAGCACGAGCGCCACGTGACTGCCGAAGATGCCGCGGTACGCATGCATCTCGTCGATGACCACATAGCGCAAGTTGCGCAGGAAACGCGCCCACTTGGCGTGCTGCGGCAGGATGCCGGCGTGCAGCATGTCGGGATTCGACAGGATGAGGTTCGCCTCGCCGCGCAGTTTCTTGCGCGTGCTCGCCGCCGTGTCGCCATCGTAGACGCCGGCGTTCAGCACGGGCCCGAGCTGCAATCCGGCCTGCGCCAGGCGCGTGAGGCTCTTCAGCTGATCCTGCGCCAGCGCCTTGGTGGGGAACAAGTAGAGCGCGGTCGCGCCCGGCTCCTCGAGCAGGCGCTCGAGTGCCGGCAGGTGGAAGCACAGTGACTTGCCGCTGGCCGTGCCCGTGACCACGACGGTATCGCGCCCCGCCCGTAGCGCCTCGATCGCGCACACCTGATGCGTGTACAGTCGCGTGATGCCGCGCGCCTCGAGCGCCGAGGCGAGCGCCTCGGGCAACGGCGGCTGCAGCTCACCGAAGCGCGCCGGCCGCGACGCCAGCGTCTCCCAGTGCACCAGCGCCCCGCGATTCTCGGAGCGCTGGGAGAACTCCACGAGCCAGCGAGCCAGGGAAGAATCCGCCGCAGAAGGCGGCACCAGGAAGCGACCAGCCTGAACCTGCACGAGCACCTCGGGGGGCACCGGCGTGACCCGGCGCCAGATGGGAGACCGTGGGGCCAACCCGCCCACTGCACAAACGGGCAGTATACCCCTGCGACCCAGCCAATCCAGTTATTTTTCCGCCCCCTTCATGAGGGAGCTTGTGGTGTGCAGCCCCCTCGGCCCCCGGCGACCACGGGCAGGAAAGCACCTCGCGTTACCGGATGATCACGAACTTCCCGAGTTGATGCCCCGCCGACGAGTCCACCGTGAACAGGTACACCCCCGACTCGATGTCCTGCCCGTTGCGCGAGATCAGGTTCCATGCCGCCTGGCCGTTGCCGCTCGTGCCGTCATGCGCGAACTCCTGTACGAAGTCGCCCGCGAGTGTGTAGATCCTGATGCGCGCGCGGGCCCGTGGCATCCCGAAGAAGTCGACGTGCCGCGTGAACACATCGCCGGGCACCGGTTCGCGTTCCCACGGCGCATGCGCGCGGAACGGGTTCGGGACCACCCAGACCTTGCCATCACGGTAGTGCTCACCCGCTTCGGCGCGCGGGCGCACGACGCCCGAGAACACGGTGCGGAACGGGCTCTCGTAGAGGTCGGTGCGCGGCGTTCCCGAGATCGTCACGGTGCGCTGCGCGACCGCGGTGACCACGTAGTGGTAGTCGAAGCCATCCAGCACGCGGGTGTCCACGTAGCGGTAGCGCCCGATGGGGTAGTGCTTGCGCTCATACGCGATGGAGTCGAAGTCGACGGCCAGGTTGACCGCGCGGCTGAGCGCGCTGGCCCCGAGTGTCGTGTCGGCCGAGAAGCTCGCGATCTGCTGCCAATGGGATGTCGGCGGCAACAGCGACTCCCGGTTCCATTGGTCGAGCCGGTAGATGCGATAACCCCAGAACCGCCACGGAGCGCCGGGCATGATGCCGGCGTCGGCGAGGATCTCGGGCAGGTTGTCCCACTCCAACGTCACCTGCCGGTCACCCGGGGTCGCGCGGTACAGCGGCTGCGGTGGCGCCGGGCCCTGCACGAACCAGTGCGCCTGCGTCTCGTTGCCGGCGAGTCCGGTGCAGGCATCGCAATCGAGGTCACTCCAGATGCAGCCGGCGCCGAACTTGTACGTGGCTTCGACGACACCTTCGGGCGGCAGGCTCGGCAGCGGCCGGTAGGCGGGGTCGCGCGTGAACTTCGACGTACAGTTGGGGTCGTAGTTGAACTCGACCCCGGGCGGCGGCTCGTAGCAGATCTCGTGGCCGTTGATCCCGGACTGGCCCTCGGTGTAACTGGTGGTATTGGGCGTGTCAGTCTGCAGGTTGAGCGCGGTGCCACGCCACGCCAGCCGTGCCGACTGCGCCGCCGCCACGAGACTGTCGGCGTTCTCGCCCGCGATGAACGCGACCGCGAACTCCAGCGACTGGCCCGGCTCCAGCACGCGGAACGGCCCGGCGGAGACCAGCACGGCGTAGTCACGCGCCTCATCGGTGCGCGCTTCGGCGTAGTCCCCGCGCAATGCCGCGTAGCGGTCGGCATCGAGAATCGGCGGCCCGCCCTGTCCGGGCGGCAGCGATGGGGAGAACACCGAGTAGGTGAACGCCGTGTCGCGTCGTGGCGCGCGCGCCGCCGCGAAAGCCTCGCGCTGTCCGGGGAACGCCGCGTTGACGATGTAGTTGAGCGGGTCGGTGGTGTGCGACAGGCCGACCACGGCGGCCCAAGGCGTGCCCGCCTCGGCGCGCGCATCGTGCAGCGCCAGCCAGTCGCCCTTGAGCGTCTCGAAGCACGGCTTCTGCCACACCGTATTCAGGACCGAGGTGCCGAGCGACAGCGTGACCGAATCGCGCATCGCGGTGATGCCGTCATCCACGTGACCGCCGCCGCCCGAACGGTCGCGCGCATCGAGGTCGGCGTAGACGCCCAGCCGGATGTCGTGCAGCGTCTGCCGTCCGTGATTCGTGATCGTGTAGTGGATGGCCGCGATCTTGTCGTAGCCGGGCAACGACCAGGCGTGCGCTTCCTGCTTCACGGTGAGTCCGAACGGCACGTGGCGTTCGCCGTTCTCGTAACCGAAGTCGATGGCTTCGGGCTGGTCGTCGGTGAATGACGTCGCGGCGGTCTCCTGCGCGGGGAAGCGCAGGTCCTCGTCGACCTCACCATCGCCGTCGTTGTCGATGCCGTCCAGGAACTCCTCGTCGATCCTGCCGTCGCCGTCATCGTCGAATGTCGCGCGCGTGCCGCGATCGCCGGCGTAGCGCCGCTTGACGAGGTCCTTGGGATCGAGCGTCGGCCGCCACTCCATCATGGGGCCACCCGAGACGTTCACGCTGCCGTCGTCGCGCGTCGCTCCGATCCACAACTCGGCGTGCTCCAGGCACTCGTGGCCCGAGCCCTTCGGGAACTCGAACGACGGATCGAACGACAGTCCCTTGTTGAAGAAGGCGTTCCCGATGACACCGATGTTCGTGATGCGCATGGCGAAACGGCCGGCATCGAGCACGGCGCCGTCGTTCGCGATATCCATGGCGGCGCGCGCCTGCGGCACAGGCAGGCCGGCAGCGGCCAGCACGGCGGCGGCAACCAGGAGTGTCAGGGCGCGGGGCTGCAGTCGGGTCACACGGGGTCCATGGGCATCGGGGAATGCCACTGAGGCGGACGAACCTAACGCCCCGGTCCCCCCCGGGCCAGCACAATCGGCCATGCGCAGCGCTCGGGCCGACGAAACGGCCAGCCGTGGGTGCCCGGCTACTCCACGCTGCGCGTCGTGGCCTCGAAGCCGAGCACGACCCAGCCGTCGCCGCGACCCTGGAACGTGACGCGGAAGGCATCCGAGCGGCCGCGGAAGAACACCATTTCGGAGGAGTTCGACTCGGTGCCCGGAGCGGCCCGCCAGCGGCCGAGGGCCGGGTCGTGCCACTCGTAGCGCCGTGCGAACTCCACCAGCGACGGATCGGCGACGTAGCGCACCGCCTGGTCGCGGTCGCCGGCGATCAGCGCCGAGACGAACGCGGTGAACGCCGCGTACGGTGACGGCACGACGCGGTCGTCATCGCGCACGAAGCCCTGCGGGCCCCAGTGGAAACGGCGCTCGTGATAGACGTGCGGACAGGTCGTGCACTCGTCGAACCACGGCGTCGCCTTGAACGTCTTGGTGATCAGCGTGCGGTCCGCGAACTGGCCGCTGCCCGTGCCGCCGAGTGAATCCGGCCCGAGCGTCTGTGCCAGGTCCCAGCGGCCGCCGCGTGCGTGCCGCCAGGTCAGCAGCAACGGCTGCTGGCCGGCGCCGCCCTTGCGGCCCCACACCACGGCGAGTTGCGAGGAGTCGCCGGCGGAACCGCTCTCGAAGCCGCGCACGGTCGCATCGAGCAACCGCATGCCGCGGCCCTCGAGCGTCTGCATGCGCACCTCACCGCCCTCCGCCCAGTAGATGTAGGGCCACGAGCCACCCTCGACCTCGGTGCGTTGGAACAGGTTCACCACCGCCGCCCTGGCGCCACCCGCGACCTCGGCCGCCACGCCGAGCGAGTCGAGCACGGCGCGGGCCTTCTCGCTCCAGAGTGCTTCGGGGTCGGCTTCGAGCCGCATGCGCACGACGCGCGCGCTGGTCGCTGCCGCTTCGTCGGACGGCCCCGACTCCCAGAGCCCGACCGCCATGCGCGACAGGATCGACAGCGAGTCGTTCGCCGCGGCCAGACTGTCGGCCGCAGCCGGCACCAGCCGGGGCTTGCGGTCCCCGCAGCCCGTCCCCGCGACGAGCAGCACTGCCAGCAACGCCAACGAACGCAGCGCGACATGCTTCACGGCCGATGCCCTCCCGACGTGTCCATCGGTGCTCCGCGCGATGCCTGCGTGCGCGGCGCTGCTTCAGCAATCCAATCCTTGATGAGCCAGCGTCCCTCGTGAAACGCGAAGTGGAACACCCAGCGCCGGGTGCCGGTCACGCCCTTGACCTGCGCGCCGAGCCACTCGGGCCAAGCCTGGCCCTCTTCCTGCCGGTCCACCACGAAGTCACCCGGCACACGGTTATCGGCCCAACGGGCCGCCAACGCGAGTTCGAGATAGTCCGGGTTCTGGAGCAGTGTCCGGGCCTGATCGCGGTTGCCCTCGCGCAGCAGCACCAGGAACAGCCGCAGCGTGGCCAGCGGCCCGGGCAGGATACGGGCATCATGCACCACGAAGCCGTTCTCGCGCTCGGTGTACACCACCTCGCGGATCAGCGGCTGGACCGGCGGTTCGACACGGAGGACGGAATCGAGCGCCGCGGGCGCGAACGACAGCAGTTCGGGCCGCCCGTCGCGATCGATGTCGGCGAACGACGCCTCACCGTTCGCGCCCAGTTCGGGGCCGCTGCCCTCGTACTGCACGAGGTTCCAGTAGTACCCGTCCCCCGAGAGCTTCAGGAACTTGAACCCGAGTTGCGGCACCGTGCCGCGCTCGCGATACAGGATCGCGGCCGCATAGGGCGCTCCCGGCCGGCCGGTCCACCACGAGCGCAGGCGCGGCTGGACGGCGGGCGGGAACGCCGCGCCCTGCATGCGCAGGTCGGCGCCGCGATACCACATGAGATAGCCGACCGCCTGCATCGTCGGCCGGTAGGGATTGCGCACCAGCACCAGCACGACACTCGGCAGTTGAGGGTCGTTCACGACGTCGGTGTCCAAGCCGAGCGAGTCGAGCGTGCCCTCGATGCTGGCGGCGAACTGCGTGTTCTGCCGTCCCAACCGCCGCAGCAAACGGCGCGCCGCCTGCCCGACACGTTCGAACGGCACGATGCTGCGTTCCGAGATCGTATCGGTGTCGGACTGCCGGAAGCGGACCTTCGCCTCGGCGACAAGACCCGTGATCGAGTCAGCGTTCGCCGGCGTCCATGGCTTGATGACCGCAGCGCGGGCCGTCGACGCCGGACCGACCAGGAGCGCGAACGCCACCATGGCGCACGCGGTGAGGACATGCCGCAAGTACCGCGGCGCGGAAGGCTGCGAAGTACGGGTCGTCGATCGGAGCATGGGCAGCGGATTAGAGTGTCCGGCTCGCGCCGCGGTCAAGTCCGGACTGCCGGACGGGCGCGTTCCTCACGCGCACTTGGCAACTCGGGCCGCGCGGCCCGCCGGGCGGGGCCGTCTGGCGGCCGCTCCGGCAGGGCTGCTCGCACGACGGCGCGCCAGAATGTGACAAGAAACCGCAGGACTCAGTCCTGCACCCCGGGTGGCAGCCGGTAGAATCGCACGACAACGACCGGCAGCTTGCTGACGTCCGTCGTCAGTAGCGAATGGAAAGTCACATTCTCCTGCGTGCGAATAAGGGTCCCGAACAGTTGCGAGCGCTGGCGGTACATCGCCTCGAGGAATGCGGTGAGCCGGATGGAGTCGAAGTGCGCCTCGATACCGCTCACCGGCTCGGCGTTGGCCAGGAATCCCGACGGTTCGGCGTACGGCGGCCCGGGTGCCAGCACGACGCACGCCGACCAGTCGTTCTGGGCCATCCACAGGGCGGGCTGGGTGCGCGCGAACGTGTTGGCATTGGCGTCCACCGTGAACAATCGGAGCGTGGCGCTCACGAATCGCGCATTCGCCGGCACGTTGCCCAGGTTCCAGTGGATCGCGGCATTGAAACTCGGCCCGCTCGACAGGTTCACGGAGTTGCAGAACTGGACGTTGCGGTTCGTGATGCTGCTGCTGCCGTGATCGAAGCCACGCACCGTGACCGAATCGAGCACCGCCCCGTTCGAGACCGTGTCGAAGCCACGGACCGCGCCCACCTCGCGCTCGTGCGTCGTCAGATTCTCGGTCGTCACCGCCCAGTACACCCGTGTCCCGGCCGGCCATGCGGCCACCGGCAGGAAGCGCCGGAACACGCTGCGCTGCAGGATCGGCGTCGTGCGTCGCGCCACCTCGAGCGAATCGGTCGACGCGTAGACCTCATAGAACAGGTTGCCATCGAGCGGACCCGTCCCGCCCCAGCCCAGCGCCGACGCCGGCCCCTCGATGCCCGTGGCCACCGGGAAGTCATAGGCCACGCGGCGCAGGCTGTTGGTGGTGAACTGGAAGTAGACACCGTCGGGCAGCGGCTGGCCGTCGGACCCTTTCACAGAGGTCGAGAACTCCGCGGTGTAGGTGCGCTGCAATGCCAGCGTGGACGCCGGGCGGATGAACACGCGCCGGGTGATGCCCTCGTAGCTGATCGTGCTGGCGATGCGCTGGCCATCGAGTTTCAGGAACACCGTCTGGGCGCTGACCGTGCGGCCGTCGAGGGCGCGGTCGAACTGCGCCCAGATCTCGCTGTCGTACGCGGCAGAAGGGGATCTTGGCGCCGGCTGGGTGGCAATGAGCGCGGGCGGCACCCGGCTCGAGCCGGCGGGAGGCGGTTCCGTGGCGTGCTTGCCGCAGCCTGCGAGCAGGGCGGCGAGCAGCACGATGGCGAGGAGGAGTCGGCGCATGAGGGGGGCCCGCGCGGGCACGGGTCCGGCGGCGGCTTGATGGTAGAGCGTTCCACCCCCACGAGACAATGGCGGGCATGGTCCAGGAGGACCGCGCCAGGACCCTGGAGCGTGTACCGCGCCGGAATCGTGTAGACTCACCCGGCAGTAGGCTCGCGCGAACCCAGCCGACGTGCGGCCAGCCGAAGGGATCGGGTAGGGATGGAACGGAACTTTCCCGCGTGCTGCAAGTGCGCGCAGGGTGTGTTGTTGCCTCTCTCGGACTACGGCCGGGAAGGCGCGACCATCCAGTACAAAGCATGGGTGTGCAGCAACCCTGCGTGCGGGTTCAACGTGCGCATCGACAACGGCGAGATCAGTCTAGGACGGCCGCTGACCACGTCCATCCGCTGACCACGCCCATCCAGGGACCCCGGGGTACTGAGCGCGTGATCCGAGCGATCGTATTCGATCTCGACAACACGCTCACCGACTTCATGCGGATGAAGGAGGCCTCGATCCAGGCCGCCATCGACGGCATGATCGACGCGGGCTTGCAGAAGCCCCGGGATGAGGTGCGCCGTCGGGTGCAGGCCATTTACGATGAGCGCGGACTCGAGTTCCAGCGCGTATTCGACGAGTTGCTCGAACGCGAGTTCGGCGGCGTCGATCCCAAGATCCTGGCCTCGGGCATCGTCGCCTACCGCCGCGCCCGGGCATCCGAACTGGTGCTCTATCCGCACGTCCAGATGACGCTGCTCGAGCTGGCCAAGCGAGGCATCCGGCTCGGCGTGGTCTCGGACGCGCCGCGCTTCCAGGTCTGGCTGCGGCTGTGCGACCTCGGGCTGCAGCACGTCTTCGACGCCGTGGTGACATTCGACGACACGGGTGAACGCAAGCCGGCCGCCGCGCCGTTCCGCGAGGTGCTGCGGCGACTGGGCGTCGAGCCGGGTGAGTCCCTGATGATCGGCGACTGGGCGGAACGCGATGTGGTGGGTGCCAAGAGTCTCGGCATGATGACCGTCTTCGCGCGTTACGGCGACACCTTCGACACGAAGGAGTCGGGCGCGGACCATGATGTGGATGATGTGTTCGAACTGGTGGGCATCGTCGACCGGATGAACGGCCGCGATCCCGCCCCGGGTTCCCAAGGAGGAGGACCGAATGGCCGCTGAGAAGATCCGCGCCGCGCGCGCGCGAGTGTACGCCCCGCCCGAGGGCGTGGCCGCTGACCAGAAGATCCATGTGTACGTCTTCGATGTGTTCAACGACACGTTCCTGCCCGGCAAGGCGTTCGAGAACATCGAGCGTGCCGTGCAGCACCAGCGTCACGAGCAGGAGCGCATCTACGCCGAGCAGGAGGCCGAACCCGAACTGTTCGACCTGCCGTTCCTGTCGAGCGACCCGGACCTGGTGGCTCGCGTGACGCGTGACGGCGAGTATCGGAAGCGCCTCACACGCGAACTGAAGAGCGACGCCCGCTCCCGCGGCCGCCGGCACTGACGGCACCATGCGGCTCCTGACAGCCGCCGAGATGCGCGCCGTCGACCACGCCACGATCGCCGCCGGCACGCCCGGCACGACGCTCATGCAGCGGGCCGGCGACGGCGTGGCGGAAGCGCTCGAACGCCACTGGGGTTCCGTGCTGGCGTTGCGTGTGCTGGTGCTGGCCGGCCCCGGCAACAACGGCGGCGACGGTTTCGTGGCGGCGCGGGCGCTTGCCGCACGCGGCGCACGCGTGGCAGTCGCCCTGTGCGCGCCGGAGGCGCGTGGCTCCGAAACCGCGCGCGTCATGCTGGACCGGCTGGACGGCACCGGCGTGCTGGTGCGCGTGGTGCCGGATGCCGCCGCACTCACCGCACTCGTCGCGACGCTCGATCACTGGGACTTCGTCATCGATGCGCTGCTGGGCACCGGTGCCGTGGGTGAGCCGCGCGGCGTACTGGCCGATGCCTGCCGGCTCGTGAACTCGCTGCACGGACAAGGCACGCGCGTGCTGGCGGTGGACATGCCCACGGGTGTCGGCAGCGACGACGGCCGGGCCGGCGAACACGCCGTGCGCGCCGACCTCACGGTGACGTTCGGCCATGCGCGCCGCGGACACTGGCTGTGGCCGGGGCGGGGCCACTGTGGGGCGATCGAAGTGGTGGATATCGGCCTCGTGACACCCGAGCAGGCCGGCATCGCGCCCGCGGCACTGACGAACGCGCGTGAACTGGCGCCACTCGTGCCCGTGCGTGATGCGCGTGCGCACAAGGGCCGCACCGGCCGCGTGCTGCTGGTGGGCGGTGCGCCCGGCATGACCGGCGCGCTCGTGCTGGCGGCGCGTGCCGCGGTGCGCGCGGGCGCGGGCTACGTGCGCGTGGCCGCGCCCGCGAGCCTGCAGGATGTGCGGCAGCGCGGTGGCGGTGAGCGTGCGCGCCTCATCCTCGCCGCAGCCGATCACCATGGGTTCCACCAGGTGCGCGGCGAGCACATCCTGCAGGCTCGCGGGCGCGGCCA
>JANMAX010000063.1:0-5963 GCA_031360075.1 bacterium
TTCCCTGGCGCGCGCATCCGGCAGACGGCCCTCGAAGTGCTGGATGTACGCGGCCAGCGCCTGTTCCTGCCGCGCGAACACCAGGTCCTCGGCGAGCCGGCGGTCGTCGGCCGAGAGTTCGGCGTACGGGACGATGTCGGCTGGATTCACGATGGCCATGTCGAGGCCGGCCTGCACGCAGTGGTACAGGAACACGCTGTTCAGCACCGCACGCGCTTCCTTGCCGAGCCCGAACGAGACGTTCGAGACGCCGAGTGAGGTGAGCACGCCGGGCAACTCGCGCTTGATAAGCCGGATGCCATCGATGGTCTCGATGCCGGAGCGCGCGAACTCGTCGTCGCCGGTGGCGAGCGTGAACGTCAGGTCGTCGAAGATGAGCCGCTCCGGCGGCAGGCCGTATTCCTGCGTCACGATGCCATGGATGCGGCGCGCCACCTCGAGCTTGCGCGCCGCCGTCTTGGCCATGCCGGTCTCGTCGATGGTGAGCGCGATGACCGCGGCGCCATGGCGCATGACCAGCGGCATCACGGCCTCGATACGGTCGCGGCCGTTCTCGAGGTTGATCGAGTTGACGATCGCCGAGCCCGGGCAGGCCTGGAGCGCGGCATCGATGACGTTGGCCTCGGTCGAATCGATGCACAGCGGCGCTTCGACCGATAGCGACAGCTTCTTCACCAGCCGGCGCATCTGTTCGGCCTCGTCGGTGCGCTCGGTGAGCGCCAGGCACAGATCGAGCACGTGGGCGCCGCCCTCGACCTGCTCGCGCGCGATCGCGACGAAGTCCTCGGTGGTGCCTTCCAGCGCAATGCGCTTCACCTTGCGCGAGCCCTGCGTGTTCAGCCGTTCGCCGATCAGCAGCGGGCGCGGCTCCTGCTCGAGCGCCACCGCGGTCATCCCGCTCGAGACGAACCAGCGGCTGCGGCCCGGCCGCCGGCGCGGCGGCGTGCCGTGGCCGATGGCGGCGACCAGGCTGCGGATGTGGTCCGGCGTCGTGCCGCAGCAGCCGCCCACCAGACTCACTCCGAAGTCGAGCACGAACTCGCGCAGCGATTCGGCGAACGGCTCGGGGCGCATGGGGTACAGCGTCCGGCCGCCGTCGTTGATGGGCAGGCCGGCGTTCGGGATGCAGTGCACCGGCGTGCTGGCGTTCTCGCACAGATAGCGGATGGCGTCGCGCATGAGATCGGGGCCGGTGCTGCAGTTGAGCCCGATGATGTCGACCTGCAGGGCCTCGAGCGTGGCGAGCGCGCCGCGATAGTCAGTGCCGAGCAGCATGCGGCCGGTGGGGTCCAGCGTGATCGAGCACTGGACGGGCACCGTGCGGCCCGTCTCGGCCATGGCCTCACGCGCGGCCAGGATCTGCGCCTTCATCTCCAGGATGTCCTGGCAGGTCTCGAGGATGAGCACATCCGCGCCGCCTGCCAGCAACCCGTGCGCCTGTTCGCGGAACGACGGCACGAGGTCGGCGAATGACAGCTTGCCCAGGTCGGCGTCCTCGGACGACGGCAGGTAGCCCGACGGCCCCATGGATCCGGCCACGAACCGCGGCCGGCCATCGTCCGCGGCGAAGCGGTCGGCGACGCGGCGTGCCGCCCCGGCCGCCGCGCGATTGAGTTCGACCGTGCGCTCGCCGAGGCCCCACTCCTCCAGCCGGGTGCGCGAGGCCTGGAACGAGTTCGTCTCGACCACGTCGGCGCCGGCATCGAAATAGGCCGCGTGGATGTCCTCGACGACATCGGGGCGGGTCAGCGACAGGTAGTCGATACAGCCGTCCCAGCGCTTGCCCCCGAAGTCCTCGGCGGCCAGTTCACGCGCCTGCACCTGCGTGCCCATGCCGCCGTCGAAGAACAGGACGCGGTCACGCAGTTGTTCGAGGAACCGGCTCATGTGCGGGAGTGCTCCTCCGGCCGCTCGGGGCCGCGCAGGGTCGCTGGAGAATGGGGGAAGATGCTATCGGGGCCGCCACGGGCGTGCAAATGCGCAGCGGAGCGCGCAGCGGCCAGCCGGTGCTGGCCGGTGGCGCCTTTCCCCGCGCGCACTACCCCTCCAGTGCCAGGTCGGGGCTTCGCTCGCGTGCGGGATCCGCCGTGCCGATCGGACCATGTTCGCGGCCGGCGCTTGACCCTAAGGGGCTTCGCTCGCGTGCGGGATCCGGCGTGCCGGTCCGACCATGTTCGCGGCCGGCGCTTGACCCATTCGTACCGTTGGTCGTTACTGTGCGCCATGATCCGCACCCTTGCGCTGGTCCGACATGGCCTGTCCGCTGGCCAGGCTCCCGAAGCCCCGCTCTTGCCCGAAGGCGCGGCTTACCTGCGCCGACTGGGTGCCAAGCTGAGCGCCGAGGGCTGGAAGCCGGCAGTCATCCTGACCAGTCCGTACGCTCGTGCGCACGCTTCGGCCAGCATCCTCGCCGAGGCGCTTGGCGTCACCGCCGCGCCGCTGGTGCTCGATGAACTGACGCCCGAGAGCGAGCCGGCCGATGCGCTCGCGGCGATCACCGCCGCGACGGCGCTCGAAACTTCGGCGCTGGTGGTGGCGCATCTGCCGCTGCTCGGCCGTCTCGCGCAGGAGCTCGTGGGCGAGGACTCGTCTTTCTCACCTGGCACGCTGGTCGAGATCGCTCGCGACGGCGACGGCACCGCCCGGCTCATCCGCCGCATCGGGCCGCGGGATGTGGCCGGGGCCTGAGTCCGGCCCCTGACTTCACGCGATTCCGCCCGCAACGCCAGCCCGGTGCGCGCATCCACATGATCCGGGAGTCGGTTGGTCGAGCCAGACACTGGAGCGTGCGAGCCCGGCGCGTCCGCGCGCACGCACGCACACACACGGAGGCGAGCATGTCGGCAGGACAGGGCAAGGTGGCGGTGGTCACGGGCGGCAATCGCGGCATCGGCCGCGGCGTCGCGCAGGCGCTCGCGAACGACGGCTACACGGTGGCACTCAGCTCGCGTGACAGCGCGGCGGCGAAACAGGCCGCGGCCGACATCGGCCACGGCGCGCGCGGTTATGCCTGCGACGTGCGCCAGCACGAACAGGTCGCGGCCCTGTTCGCCGCGGTCGAACTGGAATTGGGTGGAGTCGACGTGCTCGTGAACAACGCCGGCGTCGGCCTGTTCGCTCCGGTCACCGAGATGTCGCTCGAGGACTGGCACGCGGTGATCGAGACCAACGTCAACGGCGTGTTCTACTGCACGCGCCAGGCCATCCCGCGGATGGCCAGGCGCGGCGGCGGTTACATCTTCAACGTCTCGTCGCTCGCCGGCCGCAATGCGTTCCCGGGCGCGGCCGCGTACTGCGCCAGCAAGCACGCGGTGAACGGCTTCAGCGAGGTGCTGTTCCAGGAGGTGCGCGAGCACGGCATCCGCGTCACGTACCTCATGCCGGGCAGCGTCGCCACGGACTTCGGCCGTGGCTCGGCGGCGAAGATGGACTGGGCGCTGCAGCCGGAAGACGTCGGCGAGATGGTCGTGGACCTGTTGCGCACGAATCCGCGCGCCATGCACAGCCGGGTCGAGATGCGCCCGGCGCGGCCGCAGAAGCGCTGATCCCCGAGCCTCACCGACACGGGTCCGAAAGGCCACCCCCGGGCGGCCGGCGCGCCCTCCCGCAGCGCAGTGCCGCGTTCGTCGGCGCGGCAACGGCGGCGGTCCGTGGCCGGGGCTCACCCCGGTCACGCCCGGCTCCGCGCCCGGCCGTGCCGCGCCCGCGCCGGGCAGCCGCGCATTGTGGAACGCGTGCCCGCCCGTTAGCCTGCGGGGCCCGAACTCGAGTCATACGCCCGGGGGCGAGTTCCGCGCTCCCGGCTCGCCCCCAGAACCCTCCCGGAGGACCTGCATGCGTTTCCACCTGCCGCTCGTGCGCCTCGTGGCCGCCGCCAGCCTGCTGGCGTTGCTGGCACCGTTCGCGCACGCCGCCAAGGCCAAGCCGCTCGCCACCCTGCCCGCCGACAACGCGCCGTTCTGGACCGGCAACCCGAATGCCGCCGAGTTCAAGACCCGCATCGAACGCCGGCTCGCCATGGCGCAGTCGGCGCTGGATCGCATGCTTGCCGTGAAGGGCACACACACGCTGGCGAACACGCTCGCCCCGTTCGACGAGGTCCAGCGCCAGCTCGACATGGCCGGCTCGCAGAGCGGGCTCGTCGAAGAGACGAACCCGGACTCCGCGCTGCGCGCCACGGCCGAGGGGCTGTCGCAGGAGATCTCCAAGTTCGTCACCGACCTGTCGCTGAACCGCAGGATCTACGAAGCGCTCGCGGCCATGAGCCTGTCGGGTGCCAACGCCGAAACCAAGTACTACGTCGAGAAGACGCTGCGCGACTTCAAGCTCTCGGGTGTCGACAAGGACGATGCGACGCGCGACAGGATCAAGAAGCTGCAGGAGGAACTGGTGCTCGTGAGCCAGGAGTTCGGCCGCAACATCCGCGAGGACAAGGGCTCGGTCACCTGCATGCCCGCCGAACTGGACGGCCTGCCGCAGGACTTCATCGACCGCCACAAGCCGGGCACCGACGGCAAGATCACGCTGACGCTCGAGTACCCGGACTACGGCCCGGTCTCCAACTACGCCAAGAGCGAGGAACTCCGCCGCCGCATCTACATGGCCTACCAGAACCGCGCCTATCCCAGGAACATCGACGTGCTCGATCGCATGCGCCAGAAGCGTCACGAACTGGCCGTCGCCCTGGGCTTCACGAACTACGCCGACTGCGTCATGGCCGACAAGATGGCGGGCAACGCCGCCACCGCGCGGGCGTTCATCGACCGCGTCGTGGCCGCCTCCGACGACCGGCAGAAGCGCGAGTACCAGCAGTTGCTGGCGCGCAAGCAGAAGGACGTCGCAGGCGCGACGGCCGTCAACTTCTGGGACCTCCCCTACTACTCCGAACAGGTCCGCAAGAGCGACTACGCGTTCGATTCACAGGACCTGCGTGCCTACCTGCCGTATGAGCAGGTCAAGCAGGGCATCCTCGACATCTCGGCCAAGCTGTTCGACGTGCAGTTCAAGCGCGTCCCGAACGCCCCCGTCTGGCACCCGTCGGTCGAGTGCTATGAGCTGTGGGACAACGGCAAGCTGGCCGGGCGGTTCTACCTCGACATGCACCCGCGCGACAACAAGTACAACCACGCGGCACAGTTCGACATCCGCACCGGACTCGAGGGCAGGCAGATTCCCGAGGCCGCACTGGTGTGCAACCTGCCGGGCGGCGAGCCGGGTGACGCCGGACTGTGCGAGTATAACGACGTCAACACGTTCTTCCACGAATTCGGCCATCTGCTGCACAACATGTTCGCCGGGCATCATGCGTGGATCGGCACCGGCGGCATCCGCACCGAGCACGACTTCGTCGAGGCACCGTCGCAGATGCTCGAGGAATGGATGCGCAGCCCCGAAGTGCTGCGCACGTTCGCGAAGGATCCGAAGACGGGCAAGGTCATCCCGGCCGATCTCGTGAAGCGCATGAACCAGGCGAACGACTTTGGCAAGGGCCTGTTCGTGCGCCGCCAGATGGTGTACGCGGGCATGTCGCTGGCGTGCTACGACAAGGATCCGGCGGGCGTGTCGACCAGCGACCTGTTCGCGGACCTCGTCAAGAAGTACCAGCCGTTCCCGTTCGTCGATGGCACGCACTTCCAGTGCGCGTTCGGCCACCTGGATGGGTACTCGGCCGTGTACTACACGTACATGTGGTCGCTCGTCATCGCCAAGGACATGTTCTCGAAGTTCGACCCGAAGCACATGCTGGCGCCGGGCGCCGCCAAGACCTACCGCAGCACGGTGCTCGCAGCGGGCG
The DNA here is from genome assembly GCA_031360075.1 of bacterium. GTDB lineage: Bacteria > Eisenbacteria > RBG-16-71-46 > RBG-16-71-46 > RBG-16-71-46 > JAIOPA01. Next base: position 5,795 of record JANMAX010000063.1, read on the forward strand.
GCTCGAAGCCGGCGGCCGAGATGGTGCGCGACTTCCTGGGCCGTGACTTCAACGAGAAGGCCTGGAAGAAGTGGCTGGACTCGGACGGCGACGGGAACATCTCACGACCCTGAGATCTGCCGACGCATCCGACTCACGAAACGGCCGGCTGGGGCACTGCCCCGGCCGG
>JANMAX010000085.1:0-27009 GCA_031360075.1 bacterium
ACCCCGTCTCTCCCGGGAGCCGTGGTTCGCTCGTACCGGGCACTGACGCTGGCTGAGGGGGGTGGGACCGATTCGGTCCCAAGAGCCAGATCATGTGCTTTCCCACGGGGCGTATCCTAAACAGAACTCGAGTACAATGGAACCAAATAATAGCGAGAGTGGTACCATTCGCCCGCGGTCCCAGCCATCCAGAATGACTGGCAGGTCATGGTGCTGTCAAGGTTTCGGCTGGCCATGCTAGTCACCGCCAAGCTGGAACAACGTGGCACCCATGGCCGTGCCCCCAAGGCCGCTCGCCCCGGTCCGGGCCAGTGGTTCACGGCCGATCTCGTGGTTCGATGGCACTGAACGAGTCTTGCCGAGAAGCTCATTTCACAGTTCCAGCCGTATCGAGGAGGATGCCCGACATGACGCCCACGCCCGACTCCCCGACTCCGCCCGCCGACGACGAGGCGAATGCCGCCGCCGACTTCTCCGCCGCCCTCGAGGCATTCGAGCGCGACAAGGGAACGATCGGGCCGGCCGCGGGCAAGCCCGTGGGGCGCGGTGCGGCCCCGGCGATCCGCGTCGGCGCACGCCTGGCGTGCCGTGTCGTATCGGTGAGCGGCGATACCGTGCTGTTGGACGTCGGCGGACGCAGCGAGGGCGTGGCCGAGGCGCGTGAGTTCCGTCTCGAGGACGGCTCGCTCACGGTGAGCGAAGGGCAGACCGTGGAGCTGTTCGTGATCGAGGCCGGCGAGCAGATCGTGCTGGCACGGGCGGCACGCAGCAGCGGGGGCGGCCGCAAGTCGCGGCCGTCGCTCGAGGGCGTGCGCCAGGCTCGGACCGCCGGTCTGCCCGTGCGCGGCAAGGTCACGGCGGTCAACACCGGCGGTCTGAGCGTCGAGATCGACGGCTTGCACGCGTTCTGCCCGTTGTCGCAGATCGACTCGGTGTTCGTCGAGGACCCCGCGCCCTATGTCGGCCGCGTGCTCGAGTTCCTGGTCACCGAAGTCGACGAATCGCGCCACCGAGTCGTGGTGTCGCGCAAGAAGCTGTTGCAGCGCGAACAGGCCCAGCAGGCACGCGAGCGGCTCGCCACGATCGCACCCGGGCAGGAGCTCGAGGGCACGGTGTCGCGCATGGAACCGTTCGGGGCGTTCGTGGACCTGGGCGGCATCGACGGGTTGATCCACGTCTCCGAGGTCTCGCACGCGCGCATCGCGCATCCGCGCGAGGTGATCTCGGCGGGCGAGAGGGTCAAGGTGAAGGTGCTGCGAGTGGAGCCCGGGAAGGACGGCCGGCCGCGTGTTGCGCTCTCGCTGCGTGCCGTGGCCCCGGATCCCTGGGTCACCGCCGCGCAACAGTTCACCCCGGGCGCACGCGTCTCGGGTGTCGTGGTGCGGCTCGCCGACTTCGGGGCGTTCGTGAACCTCGCCCCCGGCATCGACGGGCTGGTGCACGTCTCGCAGGTGACGGACCGGCGCATCCAGCACGTGCGCGAGGTGCTGTCGCCCGGGCAGGCCGTCGAGGCGGTCATCCTGGCCGTGGAGCCCGAGCGCAAACGCATCTCGCTGTCGCTGCGCGAGGCGCAGGAGATCGCGCCTTCCGAGCTCAGCCGCGACGCGGAGCCGGCGGTGAAGCAGACTTCGCAACAGCCTTCGCGGCTGAATTCGGCGCGGGCTCCCGGAGCGACTTCGGCGCGGGTTTCGGGGGCGACTTCGGCGCGGGTTTCGGGAGCGACTTCGGCGCGGCCGCTGGCTCGCGGCACCGGGCGGAAGCCGGAGCCCAGACGGGAGCCGAGGGCCGAGCGCGAGACGTGGACGCCACCGCCACCGCCGGTGGACGATTCGCCGACGCCGATGCAACTGGCGTTCCGGCGGGCGCGCGAGGCGGCGGAGCGGCGCGAACAGAAGTAAAGTCAGAGGCGCGTCGCCACCAGCCGGTGGCGGCGGTCCCGGTATCCCTGCAGCGGCCGTGCGTCCTGGCTGAGGCGCGGGTGCGGAACCGGTGGCCGAGGACGTGGTCGTGAACCGGGAGGTTCGTCGTGGGCGGTTTCTTCATCCTGCTGGTGGCGGTGGTGGCGGCGCTCGCCGTCTGGGGGCAGGTGTCGCGGCGCATGGCGCACGTGCGTGACGCCTCGGGCCGTCCGGTCGCGGGGGCCGATGTCACTCCGATCGCACTCGGGCTCGTGGCCGTGGTGCTGCTGGTGATCGTGCTCGCCACCACGTTCCGGGTCGTGCCGGTCGGGCACGGGCTCGTGGTGTTCAATAACGTCAGCAAGGGCTTCTCGCTCGCCACCGAGGGCGTGACGTTCGTGCCGCCGTTCGTGAGCAACACCGCGCTCTACGACCTGCGCCGGCTCGAGTACACCATGTCGGGCCAGTCGGGTGAGGGCCGCAAGGCCAGCATCGACGACTCGATCTGGTCGCCCACCAAGGAAGGGCTGCAGGTGGGCATCGACCTCACGGTCTGGCACCACGTCGATCCCCTGCGGCTCATCAAGATCCACAAGACCATCGGCCCGGACTATGAGGACAAGATCATAAGGCCCGCGGTGCGTTCGGTGATCCGGCTGGTGATCTCGGAATACCCGGTCATGGACGTGTATTCCGCGAAGCGCGCCGAGATCCAGACCGAGATCAACCTCAGGATCAGGGCGCTGGTCGAGAAGGACGGCTTCCTGGTCGACGAGGTCGTGCTGCGCGATGTGCGCTTCACACCGGAGTTCACCAAGGCCATCGAGGCCAAGACCATCGCGCAGCAGTCCGCCGAGCAGATGAAGTACACGCTCGAGAAGGAGCAGAAGGAGGCGGAGCGCAAGGTCATCGAGGCGCGCGGCCGCGCCAATTCGATCGAGGTCATCAACCAGGCGCTGGCGCGGAACCCGAATTACATCAAGTACCTGTATGTCGACAAGCTGTCGGACAAGATCCAGGTGATCGTGTCCGACCAGAACACCATCATGGACCTGAAGGGCATCCTGGGCGGCAAGCAGTAGTGCGCCGCGGGGATCGCCCGGCCGCGGAGGCCGTCTTCATGTGGCACCGCCCGAGTGTCGCGCTGGCGCTCGCACTTCTCGGCGTCATGCTCGCCCCGGCTGCCGGGGCGCCCCCAGCCGCCGCCGTCCGCGCTCCAGCGGCCGTCGCAGTGGCGCGGACGTTCACGGCCGCACAACTGGCCGAGGCGCGAGCCGTGCGCGACCGCGCGCTCAACGACGATACCGCCTACGAATTGCTGCGCTCGCTCACGAGCCAGGTCGGCCCGCGCCCCGCGGGCTCGCCCGGCGATGCGCGCGCGGTGGCGTGGGCGCTCGAGCACATGCGTACGCTCGGCTTCCAGAACGTGCACGCCGAGCCGGTCATCGTGCCGCACTGGATCCGTGGCGACTGCCACGTCGAGACCCTGGCCCCGTGGCCGCAGCGGCTAGCCGCCGAGGCCTTGGGTGGCAGCGTGGCGACGCCCGCCGACGGCATCGAGTCCGAAGTCGTGGCGGTCACGAGCCTGGACGAGATGGCGCTCGGCGACTCGACGCGTTTCGCGGGCCGGATCGTATTCTTCACCGGACGCATGGAGCGGACGCGCGATGGTTCGGGGTACGGCCGTGCGGTCGTGGTGCGCACCCGGGGTGCGATCGAAGCGGCGCGGCGCGGCGCGCTGGCCGTGGTCATCCGCTCGGTGGGCACCGATCACGACCGCCTGCCCCACACCGGTGCGATGCGCTACGACGCCCAGGTGCCCCGCATTCCCGCGGTGGCGATCTCGAACCCCGACGCCGACCTGCTCGAGGATCAGCTGGCGACCGGCCAGCCGGTGCGCATGCGGGTCCGCAACAGCTCGCAGATGGCGGACAGCACTCGCTCGGCCAACGTCATCGGTGAGATCCGGGGGCGCGATCGCGCCCATGAAGTCGTCGTGCTGGGCGCGCACCTCGACTCCTGGGACCTCGGCACGGGAGCGCATGACGACGGCGCCGGTGTCGCCATCATGACCGCGGCCGCCAAGCTGATCGGTGACGCCCGGCTGCGGCCGCGTCGCACCATCCGCGTGGTGTTGTTCGCCAACGAGGAATTCGGCCTGTCGGGTGCGCGTGCCTACGCGCAGGCGCATGCCGGCGAGGCGGCCCAGCACGTGTTCGGCATGGAATCCGACCTCGGCGCTTTCCAGCCGCTGGGGCTGCGCTCGCGCGTTACGCCCGCGTACTTGCCGGCCATCCACGCCATGCATGCGGTGCTGGCTCCGCTCGGGGTCGAGTATCGCGGCAACGATGCCAGCGGCGATGCGGACGTCGGCCAGTTGGTGCCGCTCGGCGTGCCGGTGTGTGACCTCGACACCGACGCTTCGGAGTATTTCGATTTGCACCACACCGCGAACGACACGTTCGACAAGATCGATCCGCTGCTCGTGCGCCGGAACGTCGCGTGCTACGCCGCGCTGGCGTGGCTCGCAGCCGACCTCGAAGGCGGCCTCGGCCGCGCATTGCAGCCCCCGGGCGCGGGACCTCGCTGAATCTATTGCACCGGGCGGGGCCGCGGACCGGATCCCGCTGCCGCACGGTGCAATCAAACCGGATTGGCCGTCGTGCCGGCCGGCGCTCTGCATGAGACGGTGCTCGACCTGCCGGGGGTGTCAGTCCTTCGGGCGGTCGCTCAGCGTGCGGTGCGCCGCACGGGTGATCGCCAGTACGCCCGGATGCTGAACGCGGCGCTCAGTGGTGATCGCATAGAAGTGCGCACGGCAATCCCCGGCGCGGCCAATGAGGCGCAGGCCCCAGCGGCTCGCCGCTTCGCGGGCGGCTGCCATGGGCACGGGCAGGAAACCGAGGCCATCGGCGGCCGCCATCTTCATGAGCGCGCCGTCGTCGTATTCCGCGACCACGCGCGGCTTCACGCCCTGTGCTTCGAACCACGGCTCGAGCGTGCGCCGCAGCGCCGAGTGCGCCGCCGGCAGCAGAGCGGGCGCGCCGTCGAGCGAGCGCGGGAAGCGCGGCTTGAGTCTGGCCGCCAGCTTCGTACTCGCGCACAGCACGATGCCACAGCTGCCGAGCAGATGGTGATGCGTTTTGACGGGCAACGAACTGGGGGCGGGCTCGTCCGCCAGCACGAGGTCGAGCCGGAAGGCGGCGAGTTCGCCGAGCAGGTCGGCGACGCGCCCCTCGCTGCAGATCACCTGGACATTGGGGCCGGAGTCGAACGCCGGGCGCACGATGGCGTGGCTCAGGAGCTTGGGGACCGAATCCGTGATGCCGATGCTGACCCGCAGCGCCATCGCCGTGTTCGGCTGGTGCAGCGACGCCTGCAGTTCGTCGCCGAGCGCGAAGATGTCGTCCCCGAAGCGGCGCACGCGTTCACCGGCCTCCGTGAGCACCAGGCCGCGCCCGGCGCGGCGGAACAGCTTCTGCCCCATGGCATCCTCGAACGCATGGACCTGTGCGGAGACCGTGGGTTGTGAGACATGCAAGCGTTCAGCGGCGCGGCGCACACTGCCCTCGCGCGCAACCGTCCAGAAGTAGCGCAAATGGTGGAAGTTGAGCGGGGCGATCGCCATGCGCGCAGGGTAGGGGAGAAAAGCGAACGACGCACACCCACCCTGAGGCAGGACCGAATCCGGAGAGCGAGTGTCGGCAGTCAGGCCCGCCCGGGAGGATCCAGCACTCTTCGTCCCTGTCCCTTGATGGCGGCGCTTCCCGGCTGCCGGGGGGGCGCGCTCCCGCGGCTGGGGCCTGAGGTACGCGCCGGTTGCCGCGGTGCCTGTCCTCATCAGGTGGCCCTCTGGACTCCCCAGCTTCGTGGGACCACTCTCAACGCGAGATCCGGCTACTCCAGCACAGCCGTTGCAGCTTGCACGGTCCGCTCGCGGGACCGCTGGCGGGAGGGGCGCTCGGCTCGCCCTGTCCTCGGGGACGGCACAGGCTCGCCCGGCCCTTTCGGCTCACGGTTCATGAATAGGTCAGGCCAGGGGGCGGGCGAGGGCAACCATTTCCTTTGGACCCGGCCTGACGTCCCTGTATCATCAGAACAGCGTACGCTGCTTCTACATCCCCCGTTCCATATACGTTCCGCCGTCCCCCCCTCCGCTGCGGCTCGGAACGTCTGAAGACGCACATGTCGAGCGGCCTTGCCGCGCCCACGATCGGGACTCCTTGCTCATGTTCACGCGCCGCCCCGCTGGCGACATCCTCCTTGCGCTGTCCCTCCACGCCGCCCGATGCGTCGCGCTGCTCGTCGCGTGTGCGCTGCCGTTCAGCGCGACCCCGGCGCAGGCGTTGCCGCTCGGGATCCTGACCAACACGCTCACCAACGGCACGGCCGGCGTCCCGTACTCCGGAGCCATCGAGGTCTCGGGCGGGACCGCGCCCTACAACTGGTCGCTCAACAGCGGCGGCTTGCCCGGTGGCGTGGCGCTCGACGGCGCGACCGGCGCTCTCACGGGCACTGCCACGCTGGCGGGCACGAGCAACTTCATCGTGCAGGTGACCGACGCGTTGGGTGACACCGCGACGCGGGCGTTCCCGATCACGATCGTGCATGCGGCGGCCAGTGCGCTCAGCTTCAGTGCCGGGCCATCGAACGTCACCGTTGGCGTGGTCATGAGTCCGGCGGTGCAGGTGAAAGTGTCCGACGCTTTCGGCAACGGTGTCGCGGGCGAGTCGGTGTCGCTGGCGCTGACGGGCAGTGGCACGCTCACGGGCGGCGGCGCGGTCGTCACGGATGCCGGCGGGATCGCGACGTTCTCGTCGTTGTCCATCGACCGCGCGGGCAGCGCCCAATTGAACGCCACTGCCGGTGCGCTGGGCCCGGTGGCCAGCGCATCGTTCAGCGTGAGCTGCCCGGCGATCACGGTCTCGCCCGCCACGCTCGCGACCGGTGCGGCCACCGTTGCCTACAGCGCGACGTTCACCGCCAGCGGTGGCACGGCGTCGCATACGTTCGCGGTCATCGCGGGCGTGCTACCGGCGGGATTGTCGCTCAGCGGCGCGGGTGAGCTCACGGGTACGCCGACGAACGGGGGCTCGTTCGGCTTCACGGTCAGCGCCACCGACGCCAACCTGTGCACGGGCTCTCGTGCATATACGCTCGTCATCTGCGCGCCGCTCACGCTCCTGCCCGCCAGCTTGCCAGCCGCACAGCCAGGTGTGCCGTATTCGCAAGCGCTGTCCGCCACGGCCGGTACCGCCCCCTACACGTTCGCACTCACGGCAGGCGCGCTGCCCGCGGGGCTCACGCTCAGCAGCGCCGGGCTGCTGTCGGGCACGCCCACGGTCACGGGGAGCGCGAGCTTCACGGTGACGGCGACCGATGCGTCTGGCTGCACGGGCTCGCTCGCTTACACGCTCACGGTGCCTGGCGTTCCGGCTGCGGTCAGCAACCTCGCCGCGGTCCGGGCCACGAGTGGAAATGACGCTGATGGCACGTCGCGCATCCAGATCACATTCACGCCGAGTGCGTTCGCCACCTCGGCGGAAGTCTACCGCGCGCCGTTCGGCGGCTACCCGCGCTACGACGATGCCGGTGGGGTGGTGCCACCGACGCCCAGCTATCCGCCGGGCGCGCCGTGGGTGCTCACTCCAGTCACCGCCAGCGGCCAGACGGATGAGCCCGCGACCCGCGACGACTGGTCCTACGTCGTGTTCCTGAAGAACACCTTCGCCCAGGTCTCGGGGGTATCCAACAAGACGGTGGGGGTCACGAACTACGCGCTCGGCGATGTTTCGAACGGGCTGGCGCCGGGCGCGGGCGACAATCTGGTGAACGACGCCGACATCTCGTTGCTCGGGGCCTACTACGGTATCAGCGGCTCGGCCATCACGACCGCGAACGTGCACTATCTGGACGTCGGTCCGACCACGGACCTCGCAGTGACGTCGCGGCCATTCACCGACAATCGGATCGATTTCGAGGACCTGATCGTGTTCGCCACCAACTACGGTGCGGTCTCCGCGCCCCAGTGGGTCGCCTCGGCCGACGGCGCGCTGCACAGCGCCAAGGGTCTCGAGCGCTTCTCGGTCGGTGCTCCGGCCCTGGTCGAGGCCGGCGCGGTGTTCGCCGCGGTCGTCCGCATGGAAGCCGCGGGTCGTGTCCAGGGTCTGTCGGCTGAACTCGGCTGGGACCCGTCCGTCGCCGAGGTCCTGTCCGTGGCCAGTGCTGGCTGGGTCGAACGCCAGCAGGGCATTGTGCTGACGCCGCGTCCGGGAGTCATCGATGCGGCGCTGCTCGGCGCGCGTTCCAGTGGTCTCGTGGGGGCCGGCGAGCTGGCGACGGTGACCTTCCGTGCTCGTCGCGTGGGCGACCCGGCTGTGCGACTGGAGCGCGTGCTCGCTCGTGATGCGGCCAACCGCCCGCTCGGTGAGGGCGCGGTGACGTTCGGGCGCGATCCGGCCATTCCCTCGCGCACGCTGCTGCTGGCACCGTCACCCAACCCGTCACGCGGTGACGCGGGCGTGTCGTTCGCGCTCGCCCAGGGCGGCGACATCGACCTCTCCATCTACTCCGTGGATGGCCGCAAGGTGCGCGTGATCGCGCGCGGTGTGTTTGCGGCCGGCACGTATCGGTTCTCCTGGAACGGCACCGATGAACAGCATCGCGCGGTCGCCCCGGGTGTGTACTTCGCTCAGCTCGTCGCGGGCGGCAAGCGCTTCTCCCGTGCTGTCGTTCACCTCCAGTAGGCCCGCAGGGGGAGTCATGCCGAAGCCATCCGACATCCTGTATCGCGTTGTCCTGCTTGCCGCGTGTCTATGCACGTTGGCGGCAGGGTCTGCGCGCGCCCAGATCACAGTCGCGCTGACTCCGGCGACCCAGACAGTGCCCCCCGGCACCGACTTCGATGTTTTCGTCGATGTCAGCGCGGCGGGTTCGGCGTTCAATGCATTCGACATCGTCGTCGTCTACGATCCGGCGGCATTGACCCTGTTGCCGACGGCCCCCACCAGCCTGCAGCAGGGCTGCCTGATGACGGGCGGTTGCAGCGCGGCGTGCGGGAACACGTTCCATCGATTCTCCGCGGCGGCGGACAGCATCGCCGTCAGCGACATCCTGCTCTGTAACCAGGTTTCGCTGACCGGTCCGGGGCATCTGTATAAATTGCGGTTCCGTGCTTCCGTGACCGCGCAGCTCACGGCGCTCACGGTGCGCAGCGTGCAATTTTACAATGCCGGTCTGCTCGTGGGGCCCGTGTCGTCGACTGGCGCGCGGGTCGGCATCGGCGTTTCGGTCGGTGTCGAACCCCGGCCGGCGGCTGGCATGCGTGTGTTGCGCGCCGAGCCGAACCCGGCTCGCGGCCGCGTCCAGTTCGTGGCGCAGGACGATCGTGGCGGCGTGGCCGAGGCCGAGATCGTCGACCTGCAGGGCCGCGTGGTGCAGCACCTGGGTGCCGTGCAACTCGGGCCGCTGGGCCGGTTCGCCTGGGATGGCCGCGATGCGCACGGCGCGCGCGTGCCCGCCGGCCTCTATCTGGTGAAGGTGCGCCGCGGCGACGACGTCCGGACTTCGCGGTTCATCCTGCTCCAGTGAGCCCCCCGTCGATGAGCCTGCCTGCCGGTCGCGAGCCCGGGGTCGCATCCGTGGTTTCCGCGGGGCAGCTCCATCCGAGCCGCGTGTTCCGCCGCGTGTTCGGGGTGTTGCTGAGCGCTTGCGCGCTCGGCGCCGGAGTCGTGCACGCGCAGACCCCGCGCACCGACTTCTACATCACGAACGGCCAGGTCTCGACCCAGTCGCTGCGCGGCAACACGCTCTACATCGGCGGCAGCTTCTCGTTCGTCGGCCCGGTCACGGGTGCGGGCGTCCCGGTCGATGCCACCAGCGGTATTGCCATCGCCGGCTTCCCGCGCGTCAACGGCACGGTGCTCACCGCGGTCCCGGACGGCGCCGGCGGCTGGTTCATCGGCGGGCAGTTCACTGCCGTGGGCGCGGCATTACGCGCGAACGTGGCGCACGTGCTTGCCGATCGCTCGGTGTCGCCGTGGAATCCGGGCACCGGTGGCGCCGTGCGCGCCCTGTTGCTCCGCAGTGGCGTGTTGTATGTCGGTGGCGATTTCCTCACGCTCGGCGGTATCGCACGCAACCGTATCGGCGCGGTCGATGCGGGGTCGGGCGTGGTGGCGGCGTGGAACCCCAACAGCAACAGTTCCGTGCGTGCGTTCGCGGCCGGATCCGCGGTGCTTTATGTCGGCGGCCAGTTCACCACCATCGGTGGGCAGGCACGCAACCGCCTCGCCGCGCTCGACTACGGGACCGCCGCGGCCGATCCGGCGTGGAACCCCAATGCGAACAGCCTGGTGCTCGCGCTGTGGCTCGATCCGCTCAGCAACGTGCTGTACGTGGGCGGCCAGTTCACGTCGATCGACGGCACGACGCGCAACCGCATTGCCGCGCTCGAAGCAAGCTCGGGGTTCGCGACCGCATGGAACCCCGGCTCCAACAACCAGGTATTCGCCATCATCGCGAGTGGCTCGACCGTCTACGTCGGCGGGCAGTTCACGGTCGTCGGCGGCCAGACGCGCAATCGCCTCGCGGCACTGGATGCGACCAGCGGGCTTGCGACCTCGTGGAACCCGAACGCCGGCAACCTCGTCCAGGCGTTGTCGCTGTCGGGCTCGACGCTCTATGCGGGCGGTGACTTCCTCACCATCGGCGGCCAGACGCGCAGTCGTGTCGCCGCACTCAGCACCAGCACCGGACTCGCGTCGTCGTGGAACCCGAGCGCGTTCAGTACGGTGTCGGTGATCACGACACTCGGCAGTGAGGTGTTCGTGGGTGGGTCGTTCAACGGCATTGGCGGCGTGGCTCGCAACAACCTGGCGTCCGTGGACATCGTGACGGGACAGGTGACGAATTGGGACCCGAATGCGAACAACCAGGTGCAGGCCATGACCGTGACCGCGGATGTGGCGTACGTCGGTGGCAACTTCACCCAGGTCGGTGGCGTGATCCGCAACAATGCCGCGGCTCTGGACCTCACGAACGGCCTCGCCACCGCTTGGGACCCGAACGTCGATGGACAGGTCTCGGCACTCGCCATCGCCGGTGACCGGGTGTACCTGGGCGGGCTGTTCAACTTCATCGGCGGCCAGCCCCGTGTGAACCTCGGTGCGGTCAGCGCCGGCAGCGCGGCCGTGCAGTCCTGGATCGCGGATACCGACAATCAGGTGTTCACGCTGGACGCCAGCGCGGGGCCGGTCTACGTCGGCGGTAACTTCACCAGCGTGGGTGCGTCGCTGCGCAGTTTCGTCGCGGCGATCGACCCGGTGACTGCAGTCGCGACAGCGTGGGCGCCCGAAGCCAATGGCACCGTGCGCGTCATCATGCCGACGTGCGACCGCGTCTACGTCGGCGGCTTCTTCACCAGCATCGGTGCGCAGCCCCGCAACCGGGTCGCGACGCTGAACCTCACGGACGGACAGGCGCTGGCCTGGGACCCGGCCGCGAACGGTCCGGTGTTCAGCGTGGTGCAGGGAGCGGGCGTCGTGTATCTGGGTGGAGTGTTCAGCACGGTCGGCGCCACGACGCGCAATCGCGTCGCCGCCATCGATCCGACGACGGCCGCCGCGTCGCCGTGGAACCCCAATTCGAACGGCACGGTGCGCTCGCTGGTGACCGATGCCAGCAGCATCTACGTCGGCGGCGTGTTCTCGTCCATCAACGGGGTGCCGTCCGGCAACCTGAGCGCGGTGAGCACGGACCTCAGCACGCCGTGCCCGCTGATCACCCTGCCCGCACCACCGCTCGCCGCGGGCGTGGTCGGCACCGCCTACGCCAAGTCGTTCGCCGCCACGGGCGGCACCGGGCCTTATTGCTACGGGCTGGCGTCCGGCGCGCTGCCCGCGGGGCTCACGCTCGATGGGAACACCGGCCAGGTGGCGGGCGCACCTTCGACCGCCGGGACGGCGGTATTCTCGGTCAGGGCCACGGACACGCGCGGCTGCAGCGCGACCGCCGACTACACCATCAGCGTCACGGCGGCGCCTGCCGTCAACAGTGTCGCCGCGGTCACGGCTGGCTTGTGCCTGAACCCCGCGGTGACCTCGGTCACCGTGCCATTCGTGCTCACGCGCGGTGACGCCACGGGGCTGCGCGGTGTCAGTGTCACTTTCCAGATCGAGACCGCGAAGCTCCGGCTGGCGAATGCCGGCCCCGCCCCGCTCAGCATCCAGCCCGGCACGTGGGCGGAGACTTTCACCAACCGCTCGGTGCAGGTCACTGATCTCGGCGGCGGGCGGTACACGGTGGATGCCGTGTTGCTCGGCGCGCCCTGCGGCGCCACCGCGGGAGGCTCGCTGTTCACGGTGGCGCTCGCCGCCCAGGGCCCGGTCGGGGCGGGGGCCATCACCATCACATCGCTGACCTTGCGTGACTGCGCGAACGCCGCCGTGGCTGTGAGCGCAGCGCCTGCCGGCTCGGTCACCATCAGTGGCTCCACGATCACGCTGTCACCGGCTTCGCTGCCCGCGCCCACGGCTGGTGCCTCTTACAGCCAGACGCTCGGCGCGAGCGGTGGCACGGCGCCCTATACCTTCAGCTTGGCTTCAGGATCGCTGCCGCCGGGTCTGACGCTGTCGAGCGCGGGGGTCCTGAGTGGCACGGCCACGCTCAAGGGCGCCTTCTCATTCACCGTGCGCGCCTCGGAGGCGGGCGGCTGCTCCGGCACACGGGCGTACTCGTTCATGTCACCTGCCCGGCCATCGCATTGAGCCCCGTGTTCCTGCCCGACGGCGCCCTCGGCATCGCCTACGCTGCGACGGTCACCGCGTCGGCTGGCATCGCACCATTCACGTTCACGGTCACGGCAGGCACGCTCCCCGCGGGTCTGACGCTGTCGCCAGCGGGCAGCGTGAGCGGGACGCCGACATCGGCGGGTACGGCCGTGTTCACGGTTGGCGTCGCCGATGCTTCGGGCTGCACAGGATCGCGCAATTTCACGGTGGACATCTTCAGCGCGCCGCCGGTCTCCGATGTCGCGGCACAGACCGGCGGTCCTGCCGTCTCCGCGGCGCACCCTTGTGTGACTGTGCCGTTCGTGCTGACGCGGGGCGAGGCCATCCCCGCACGCGGCGTGACGGTGTCATTCCAACTCGACCCCGCCAAGCTCGCACTGTGCGCATCGCCCGCGACCGCCATCCGGCTCGGGTCGTGGTTCGCCGGCTATTCAAACACGCTGCTCCAGGTCACCGACGACGGCGGCGGGGCCTACACGGTGGACGCCATGCTGATCGGCGTCCCCTGCGGCATCACGACCGGCGGCACGCTGTTCACGGTCGACCTGCAGGCCGCGGGGGCGGATGGTCTCGGAGCGATCACCGTGACGCGCGTCAATTCGCGTGACTGCGGCAATGCCGCGATCGCGGTCGCACCAGGGGCGGCGGCCACGCTGCGCATCCAGAACACCGCCATCGTGCTGTCACCCGTCAACGTCCCGAACGCCACCGTGGGTGCTCCCTACTCGCAGGCGATCACCGCCGGCTCGGGTGTGGCGCCGTTCACTTTCTCGGTCAGCGCCGGGTCCTTGCCGCCGGGCTTGACGTTGTCGGCTGCCGGGCTGCTCCAGGGCGCGGCGACAACCGTGGGCAGTTACGCCTTCACAGTGCGCGTCGCCGATGCCGGCGATGTCCAGGGTACGCGCGCCTACACCATGAGCGTGGCCTGTCCTGTCATCACGCTGTCGCCGCCGACACTGCCGGACGCGCAGGTGGGCGTGCCCTACACGCAATCCCTCACCGCCGCGGGCGGCACTGGGCCGTACCGCCTCGTGCTCACGCTCGGCGCGTTGCCACCCGGGATGTCCATGTCGCCGACAGGTGAGATCACGGGCACTCCCAGCGCGCCAGGTGTCGTGGTGTTCACGGCCACGGCCACCGACGCTTACGATTGCGTCGGCTCCGAGGTCTACACGCTGCCCGTGTTCCTGGACCCCGCGATCTCGCGCGTCCTGCCGCGCACCAATGGCCAGTGCCTGTCGGCCAATCGGACCTGTGTGAGCGTGCCGTTCCTCTATCAGCGCGGCGAATCCGCGGCGGCGATGGCAGCGCACGTCACGTTCCAGCTCGATGCGCGCTTCACGCTGTGCACGCCCGGTTCGCCGGCGGCGAGCATCCACCCGGGCAGCTGGCTGTCCGCGTACGCCAGCAAGACCTTCCAGATCATCGACCACGGCGGCGGTTCTTACACGGTCGACCAGTCGCTGCTCGGGCTGCCGTGCGGCCCCGACAGCGGCGGCGTGCTGTTCACCGCCGACATCGCCACGGTCGGCGCCGATGGCGCCGGGGACATCACCGTGACCGAGTGCCGTATCAAGGATTGCGCCAATCAGCCGTTGCCCGCACAGCCGGGGCCGCCCGCGCAGTTGGTGGTCAGCCATGCGCCGCCGCCCGCCATCGCCGACCTGGCTTCGGCCCAGGTCCTGAGCGGCAACGGCACCAGCGGCCGCACCGGCATCACGCTCAGTTGGACGAGTCCGCAGCCGGGCACGGTCGCGATCTACCGTGCGCCGTTCGGCAGCTACCCCGAGTACGATGATGGCGGCGGTACGGTGCCCGACTCGGCGCTGGCGCCGGCCGCGCCGTGGGCGCTGGTGAGTGCCGCGGCCGTCACCGGTGTCGTCGACGTGCCGCCGGTGCGTGGCTCGTGGCACTACGTCGCGTTCGTCACGGATTCCTGCGGCAACCGCTCGGCGGTTTCCAACCGGACGCCGGGGTCGCTCGACTATCACCTCGGCGATGTCTCGAACCGCTCGACGCGCGGCGCCGGCAACAACCGGGTCGGGACCGAGGACGTCTCGCTGCTCGGAGCGCACTACGGTATCTCTGGCACCACGCTGGTGAGCGACAGTGTCGCCTACCTCGACGTCGGTCCGACCCTCGACGGGCGGCCGACTTCGCGGCCGTCCACGGACGACCTCATCGACTTCGAGGACCTCATCCTGTTCTCACTCAACTTCCAGAGCGTCTCGGGCCCGCAGGCCAGCGTGCGCCCGGCCTCGCCGCCCGCGGCTGCAGGGGCCAAGGGTGAGGCGTTCACGCTCGAGGCCCCGGCACTGGTGCAGGCTGGCGACGAAGTCGCGGCCGTGCTGCACCTGAGCGCGGACGGCAGCATGCAGGGTTTCTCGGCCGAGCTGGCATGGGACACCGGCGTGCTCGAGCCGGTGAGTACGGAGAGCGCCGGTTTTGCGGAGGGCCAGGGTGGCGTGATGTTCTCGCCGCGGCCGGGCGTCGCCGACGCCGTACTGCTTGGTGTGAGCGAAGGTGGTTTCAGCGGCGCGGGTGAGGTCGCGCGCTTCCGGTTCCGCGTCAAGCGCGAGGGCGATGCCGGGCTGCACCTGAAGTCCGTGAAGGCGCGTGATGCCGTGAACCGGCCGCTCGATCCAAGTGGCCTGAGCCGCACGCTGGTGGCTGCGGTGCCCGCGCACACGTTGTTGCTGGCTCCGTCGCCCAATCCGGCGCGGGGTGCGGCCACGCTGGCGTTCGGGCTGGCGCAGGCCGGCGATGCCGACCTCGCGATCTACTCGGTCGATGGCCGTCTGGTGCGCACGCTGGCACACGGCCGGCGTGCTGCCGGTGCCTATCGTATGACTTGGAAGGGTGAGGACGATGGCGGCCGCGGCCAGGCGCCGGGTGTCTACTGGGCACGACTCAAGGCGAGCGGACAGACGTTCACGCGACGGATCGTGTTCCTGCGCTAGCTTCGCCTGCCGTGAGCACCCACGATCGCCGTTCAGCCCCGTTTCCCGAGCTCGATCCACCGGTCCAGGAGGGAGCGCGCATGCCGCTTCGTGCCATGCTGAGTGCGTCCCCGTCCGCCGTGCTCGCGCTGCTCTTCGGCATAGTGCTCGGCGTCAGCGCCGACGCGCGTGTCACCTCGGCCGCGGTCCCGGTCCGCCCGACTGCCGCGAGCAGCACCCGCGTCGCGGCATCGGTCCCGCGTGCCTCGCCACGCGCGAGTGTGAAGCCCGCTCCCCGCGCCGAGGCCGCCCGCGAGGGTGATCTCGTGCTGCACGACTTCCGGTTCAGCACGGGCGAGATCGTGCCCGAACTGCGGCTCCACTGGCTGACACTCGGACGTCCGGCACGCGATGGGCGCGGCGAGGTCACGAACGCCGTGCTGGTCTTGCACGGCACGGGTGGCAGCGGCCGGCAGTTCCTGGTTCCGCAGTTCGCTTCGGAGTTGTACGGCCCCGGAGCTCCGCTCGACACGACGCGTTACTACGTGGTGTTGCCGGACGGCATCGGTCACGGGCGTTCGAGCAAGCCCAGCGACGGCCTGCACGCACACTTCCCGGCCTACACCTACGACGACATGGTGGAAGCCCAGCGCCGTGTCCTGGTGGACGCGCTCGGCGTGCGGCACCTGAGGCTGGTGATGGGCACGAGCATGGGGGGCATGCACACCTGGCTGTGGGGCGTGTCGCACCCCGGCATGATGGATGCGCTCATGCCGCTCGCCTGCCAGCCGGTCGCGATCGCCGGGCGCAACCGCGTCTGGCGCGAGCTGATCATGGATGCCATCCGCACCGACCCCGACTGGCAAGGCGGGGAATACACCGCGCAGCCGGCGCGGGCGCTGCGCACCGCCGCCGGCCTGCTCCTGATCGCGGGCAGCGCGCCGCTGCCCATGCAATCCACGCTGGGGAGCCGCGATTCGGCCGATCGCTGGCTCGCCCGGGAGCTCCCGCGTCGCATGGCCGGGCTAGACGCCAACGACCTGCTGTTCCAACTGGCGGCCTCACGCGACTACGACCCGTCCGCGCGCCTGGGCGGCATCCGAGCCCCGGTCCTGTTCGTGAACTCGGCCGACGACTTCATCAACCCGCCCGAGCTGCGGATCGCCGAGCGCGAGATCCAGCGCGTTCCGCATGGACGCTTCGTGATGCTCCCCGCGGACCTCGAGGGCCACGGCCACGGCTCGCACACATGGGCCGCACGATGGCAGCAGCACCTCGCCGCACTCCTCGCCGAGAGCGTACCGCACTAGTGTTGTGTCCCAGAAGCCGTGCACATGCCTCGACGGCCCTCGTCGCCGATCCATGCACATGAGTCCTGGGACGCAAGACCAGTGCGGAGTGATCGGCAGGCGAGCGCGCCCCGCCGCCACGGTGCGGCGGAGCGCACACCGCCACGGGTCAGCGCAGGTGCTTGCGCAGGAACCCGACTGTCACTGGCCACGAAGCCTGTGTCGCCTTGAGGTTCGCGCCTTCGCGCCCGTCCTGCTGGCGCAGGAACCCGTGGCCAGCACCTTCGTGGACGTGCGCCTCGAACTCGCGCTTCAAGCCGGACAGCGTGGCCTTCGTGGCTTCGAGCGTGGCGTTGACGCGGGCGTCGTCGCCCCCGTAGTGGCCGAGCACCGGGGCACGGACCTGCAGCAGTTGAGCGCTGTCCGGAGCGGTGCCGTAGAACACCACCGCAGCCTGTGGCGCCGGGTCGCTGGCCGCGCAGGCGAAACTGCGGCCGCCACCCCAGCAGAAGCCCACGGTGCCGAGCTTGCCGTTGGCGGACGGGATGGTCCTGGCCCAGGCGCGCACGGCTTGGATGCGAGCGGCGGACTCTTCGCGAGTGAGCTGGCGCACGAGCTTCACCACCTCATCGCGACTCGACACCGAATCCGTGCCGCCGCCGCCCGGTCCCAGGCCCGAGATCAGGTCCGGCGCCACCGCGATGAAGCCCTCGGCCGCGAACTGGTCGGCAACACCGCGGATCCAATCGCTGAGTCCGAAGATCTCGTGCAGCACCAGCACAACCCCGGCCTTGTCCTTGCGCTCGGGATATACCACCCACGTCCGGAGCGGGGAATGGCCGGGGTAGGGGATGTCGACGAACTCGCCGTGTCGCGGGGAATGCTCGAGCGCTTCCTTGGCCGAGCCCTCCGACGGGGGCAGTGCGGCGGTCGCGGGCCTGGCCGCGCGCAGCGACGAGACGCCGAAGCCGGAGAGAGCGGCCGTGATGGCCACGATCGGGAGCAGCAGGCGATTTCGCATGGGACCTCCTCCAGTGTGTGTTGGAGGAGCAGGCTAACGGCAGTCAGCGCACCAGCACCAGTCGCCGGCCCTCTCCGCGGCCCCCATCCTGCATCACCGGCCGGGCGTAGTAGACACCCGCTGCGGCCCAGCGGCTGGCGTTCGTGCGGGTATCCCACTCGGCTGCTCCGCTGGCGTCCGCTTTGATACTTGCCGCCAATCGGCCGGCGAGGTCGTAGACTTCATAGGCGCGCACCCCGCTGCCGCCGCCCGTGAAGCGCACGCGGCCGACCGCACGCGCCGGGTTCGGGGAGATGCGCAGGGCTGCACGCGGGGCCGCCACCGGCGGGCCGGCAGCCAGCACCAGACTGGGCGCCCAGGCGAATCGCAGGCTGAACTCGGTGCCGTCCCAGTAGCTGATCCGCAGGTTGCCGGTGGCATCGCTCGCGACCGAGGTGAAGAGCCCGGTGATCCCGGGTGAATCATCCACGACCTGCACACGCCACCCGGTGGTGTCCTGGCGGGCCAGCTTGAGATTCAAGGCGGAGCCGTCGTGGTAGGAGATGTTCGGGTAGCCGACGGCATCGATCGTCAGGGCGCAGTCGTAGCCGACGAAGGCCGTGGCGCCATCGACCGTCTGGTGGGACCAGCGGTTCTTCGAGGGGTCGAGGGTGGCGAGCCGCAGGTCTCCGTCCGTGAGGTCCATGTAGGCCACGCGCAGGCGGTTGAACGGATCCATCACCATCGAAGCGTAGAGCCCGACGTCGGCACTGGATGAATCCACCGTCTGCTGAAGCCACTTGCCGTTCCGCAGCGTCGAGTACTGCAACATGTGCTTGGTGAGATTGTAGTAGACGACGTGGGGCCGCTGCTTCTTGTCGATCACCAGCGAAGTGTAGAAGCCCGACATGTCGAACGTCGTGTCGATGCTCTGGCCGCTCCAGTGTCCGGGGCTGGTGCGGATGCTCAGGCGAGGATCGCCCCGTCCGCGATCGTAGGACGCGATCCATGGGCGCTGCAGCGAGTCGAGCGTGATGGACGGATACCAGCCGCAGTCGAAGCTCGAAGTGTCGGCGATCTCGCGCACCCAGGAAGTGCCGGCCTTCGTGGCGTAGCGGAGTTTGCCGAGGGTCTCGTCGTAGTAGGCGATGTGCGGCCGTCCGAGATCGTCGAGCGCCAGCGAAGCGAACTGTCCGACGTCCGATGCCGACCCGTCGGCCGTCTCGATGATCCACTGGGTGCCGTCGTGGTAAGCGTACTTGAGGTTGGCCGCGAGGCCGTCGTAGTAGGCGATGTGCGGATGCCCGGCCGCATCCAGTTTCATCGACGAGTACTCGCCGACGTACGCCGTCGGGCCACCATCGACGGTCTCGAGTGTCCACGGCGCAACCGCCCGCGCCGGTCCTGGAGCGCTCAAGAGAGCGATGCAGGCGGCGAGGCATGTCAGCAGACCGCGTGTGACCGGCGTCGAGTTGCGAATTGGGCTCATGGGGATCCAGATACTGGGTCGATGGTGCAGCGGCGGCACGCAGGCCGCACCGGATGGCATGCCCTGAACTGATTCTAGATGAGCGCGAGCGCGCCGGAACACGGAAAACCCCGGCGCATGCCCATGACCGTGCGTGCCCCGGGCAGGATGCAACCATTCCGGTGAGTTGCCCCGGCGTGTTCAGTCAGGGCGAACAGGACCGCGGCGCGTGAGGACCGCGGCGCTCCCGGCGTCGGGTTGCCGCCTTTCGGCCCGTGCCGAGCCGCGGGCACCACCAGCGCGCACGACGCGGCGCCGGTCCGTGGCGAGTAACTCGCGGCCGCGCCGGTGTGCGGGTCGTGGGTGCGGCGCTCGGTGGCATTCCCGAGGTGGTGTCGCGCGCGCGGTCTGGTCGCCGGCCATCCGGGCTCCGGGAAGCGGCAGCGGATGCCGCATGCGCTCGGGTACAGACGGGAGCATGCGGCGAGAAGTTCCGCCGCACACTTCCGTGTGAAAACGCGTGTTGTCTGGAGTCTGGAAATAGAATCCAAACGCATGTCCCCCAGGCGCCCAGAAGGCGCGCGACACGATCCGTCACGGCGTGGGTGAGGCTGGGGCGCGCAGCGAGCGACTGCCGCCGCGCCGCCATCGCCCGCACCCACCTCATGGCAAGCGCTGCACACCGGTCAGGACCACGCTCGCCGGCAAGCGATCACGATCCAGGCAACGTGGGCCGCACGCGGAACGAAGTTCCGGTCGTCCTTGCCGGTCCTGTGGAGCTTTATTCCGTGGGACGACACGAGCAGCGGAGCGGATCACCGCGAACGTGGCGGAGCTGTTGCTCCGGTCACGGTCTCCATGGCCCAAAGGGCGCAGGCAATGCTGTCGAAAGGTATGGCACGCGTATTGCAGCAATCTGGCCGGTTGTGAGCATCACGGTTCCAGGGATGGAATCGGCTGAGGATCGAACCGCTCATGACGAGTCGCGGGAAGCACGCGCCAACCCAGGGATGGCCGATGTCCACGATCCTGTGTATCGACGATGAGCCGACGGTGAGCGCGACGCTCGAGAACGCCCTGCGTGGCATGGGGCACCGTTCGGTGATCGCCGCCAGTCTCGACGAGGGCATCCGGGCAGTCGGACGTGAGACGTTCGACTTGATCATCTCGGACCACCAGATGCCCGACGGCTCCGGCATCGACCTGCTGAGCGCGCTGAAGCGCAATGGACAGGACATCCCGGTCATCATGACGTCGTCCTACAACAGTGTGGAACAGGCGGTGACCAGTATCCGCCACGGCGCCGTCGACTACCTCACCAAGCCGCTGCGCGCCGAAGCCGTGCGCATCGCGGTCTCGAATGCCATCGAGCTCGACCGCATGCGGCGGGTGAACGACGGCTTCCAACGCGAGATCTCGAGCCTGCGTGGCTCGCGCGCCATTGTCGGTGGCAGCCCGGCGCTGCGCGCGGTCATGGACGTCATCCGGGATGTCGCACCGACCCGCGCCACGGTACTGCTGGAGGGCGAGTCCGGCACCGGCAAGGAGCTGTTCGCGCGCGCCGTGCATGAGCTGTCCCCGCGCGCGCATCAGTCATTCGTGACCGTCAACTGCGCGGCGCTTCCCGAGGGGCTGGTGGAGAGCACGTTGTTCGGCCACGAGCGCGGCGCATTCACCGGTGCGACCGCCCGCGCCCAAGGGGCGTTCGAGCGCGCTCACCGCGGCACGCTGCTGCTGGACGAAATCTCGGAGATGCGGCTGGACCTCCAGGCCAAGCTGCTGCGCGCCATCCAGGAGCAGGAGTTCGAGCGCGTCGGTGGCAACCAGCCCATCAAAGTCGATGTTCGTATCGTGGCGACGACGAACCGCGACCTGCGGAGTGAAGTCGAAGCCGGCCGCTTCCGCCGCGATCTCTACTTCCGCCTGCACGTCGTGCCCATCCATACTCCGGCGCTGCGCGACCGGATGGAGGACATCACCGAACTGGCCGAGCACTTCGTGAGAAAGATCGCGTCGCAGTTGGGCGTGCGGCCGCCGGTGATCACGCCCGAGGCGCTCGACGTCCTGCGCCACCGCAGCTGGACCGGCAACATCCGCGAGTTCGGCAATGCCATCGAGCGCGCGCTCATCCTGTGCCGGGACGGCCGACTGACCGGCGAGTCCGTGGCGCTGCCCAAGGGCGAAGGGCACCTGGCCTCGAACCTGATGACGCCCTCGACACCGCGGCCCCACCACGCCCAGGGGGCGTCCGCGGACGGCGTGGCGACGCTGGGCCCGAGCATCGACGAGGCGTCGTTCAATCTGGACGTGCTGGAGCGTCTGGCGATCCAGCGTGCCCTGGTCGCCACCGGCGGACATCGCACCAAGGCGGCCCGCATGCTCGGCATCAGCGAGCGTACGCTGCGCAACAAGCTGAAGCTGGTTTGACGCCAGTACGTACGCCGGGTGGATGGCCCGGCGCTGCGGTGCTGGCTCACGCGCCCGGGGGGAGACCTCCGGGCGCGATCGTGTCTTCCGGCACGGGGCTGATCCGACCCCAGCGGCGAGTCCTCCCGCCGCGCATGCTCCCCGCTTCGCCAGGCGAACGGGGGAGCGCGTGTGCTCGTCGTCGGGGGTGGCAAGGGCGGCCGCGCGACTGAGCTTCCCCGCGACCGTGGGGCAGGCTACGATGCTCCGTCACACGCACGGGGGACCTCACCGATGGAGCGCTTCGCCGGACGCTACGCATTGGTGCGCCCGCTGGGACAGGGGGGCATGGGTCACGTCTGGCTCGCACTCGACCTCACCACCGGTACCGAGTGCGCGCTCAAACGTCTCGCGGTGCGGCTGCCCCCGTCCGAGCGCGATTCGCTCCGGCGAGAGTTCGAGGTGCTCGCCCGTCTGCGTCATCCGGCGATCGTGGGCGTGCACGAACTCGGCTTCGCGCCCGACGGCACGCCGTACTACACGATGGAGTACGTGCCGGGGCTGTCCGCGGACGCCGCGCTCGAAGGCGCGGACTCGGCCGCTCTCCACGAGGTCGCGGCGCGGGTCACAGAAGGGCTCGAGGCGATGCATGCGGCGGGCATCGTCCACGGCGACATCAAGCCCTCGAACCTGCTGGTGCTGCCGGTCGGGGGTGCCAGCCTACCGCCGGTGGGTGCGCATCTCGGGGTGCGGCTCGTGGACTTCGGGTTGGCTGCCCTGCTTGACCGAGAGCGTGCCGGCCACCGTGGTACGGCGGGTTTCGCCGCGCCCGAAGTCGTCCAGGGACAGCCCCTGTCGGTGGCGTCCGACCTCTACAGCCTGGGCGCGACGCTGTACGTGCTGGCGGTCACCGTGGCACGCGGCGCGACCGGCACGGGGCCGGCGCGCCCGCCGCGCGATGCCGAGGAGGCCGCGCTCACGCTCAAGGAGCGCGGCGTTCCGGCGGCATTCGCCCAACTGGTCGTGCGGCTGTTGTCGCGGGCGCCGGCGTCGCGCCCCGATGACGCGGCGGCGGTGACGCGTGCGGTCACGGAGTTCGCGCCGCACACGCGGCGGTCACTCACCGACCGGCTCGACAGCGAGCGGATCGTGGGGCGCGGCAGGGAACTGGCGCAACTCGAACGCTGGCTCGCCGCCGGCGCCGAACAGGCTTCACTCTTGCTGCTCAGTGGAGAGCCGGGCATCGGCAAGAGCACGCTGTTGCGCGAACTGAGCGTGCGCGCGCTGCTTGCTGGACGCACGGTGATCTCGCTGGTCTGCAGCGAGGGCGGCGCTCCCGGAGCGACCGCGCGCACACTCTTGTTGCGGCTCGCGGCCGCCGCGGAATCGGTGGCTGGACTGCGCCCCGCGGGGGCCGAGGTCCGCGCCCGGCTCGAACGCGGGGACCGGCTCACGGGCCGCGATCTCGCGGCGGTCGCGGACGCCGGGCTGGCGTGGGGAGCGGCCGTCCAAGCGCTCGGTGAGCCCGTGCTCGTCCTGCTCGACGACCACGACCAGCTCGATGGAGTGTCGCTCGCGATCGTCCAGCGACTGGTCTCCGGGGGTGGCGGCGCGATCCGCTGGGTGTGGGCATCCGCTGCTCCGGCGATGGTCGCGAGCCACGAGATGTGGATCGCATCCGGATTCGCCGAACCCATGGTGCTCGGGCCGCTCGCCGCGAGCGCGGCCAATGAACTGGTCGCCGCGCGGTTGCGCTCGGTCCCGCCGCCGGGCTTGAGCTCCGGACTCTGGCTGCGCTGCGGAGGGCATCCCGGGCTCACGGTCGAAGTGTTGCGCATCGCGGCGCGAGCGGGCGCACTGTGCGAGACCGCTTCGGGCATCACGCTCGATCGTGACTCGCTCGAACGGCTGTCCCTGCCGGCGGATTTCGAGGCGGCGTGTTCGCGTCGGTTGAGCGAGCTGCCGGTGGCTGCCATCGCGGCCGCCGCAGCGCTCGCCGTGTGGGGCGAGCCGGCACGGCCCGAACAGCTTCAGCCGCTCGATCCGCACGCCGACGCGGAGTCGTTCGCCATGTTGGAGCGTGCTGGCATCGTGGCCATCGACGACGATGGCTGCTGGGCATTCGAGGCCCCGGCGCTGGCCCGTGCGCTACTGGCGAGCATGGCCGCGCCCGATCGCGAGGCGCTTCACCGCCGGGCGCTCGAGCAGCCGGGGCTCGTGCATCATCAGCGCTTCCGGCTGTTCCGGGGTGCGAACGATCCCGAGCATGCGCTCAAGGCCGCCGAGGCCGCGCTCGAGGAGAACCCGGATGCGCGACTCGCGGCCGCTGCGGCATTGCTTGCCAGCGAGGCCGTCCCCGCGCGTGCTGCGGAATGGGCCGTGCGCGCCGCCCAATTGCTGCTCGAACGCGGTCGCTACCGCGAGGCTCGGCCGCACCTCGAGCGCGCGCTCGAACGGGCGCCCGGCGACCCGCAGGCGACCTACTGGAAGTTCCTGCTGTCGGGGACGTTGTTCCGGACAGGCGCGAACGATGAGCTCGACAAGTTGTTGCGCGCAACGCTGGCCGGGCCGGTCTCGAAACGAGAGCGGGCGCTGCTCATGCAGAACCAGGCCGCGCTGCATGCGGTGCGCGGCGAGATGGCGGACAGCTTCCGGGTCGTGGACGAGGCGCTGGGATTCGCCGAGGAATCCGGGGATCCCGAGGCGATCGGACTGGCCTTGTTCAGCCGGGCATCCAGCGCGCTGTGGCGGCATCTGGACCGGGCTCAGTCGCTGCGCGAGATCCAGCGCGCCGAGACCGAGCTGCGACGTGCGGACCGCAACGCATTGCGGCTGCGCGCGGCGGCCGCGCATGCGCGCCTGCTGTGGGGCGCTCACCGGCATCCGGAGGGCGAGGCGGTGGCGCGCGCGGCGCTGGCCGAGGCCCGCACGCTCGAGACCCGGCTCGCCGAACTGGAGCTGCTGGACGTCCTCGTGTTGCTGCGCGCCGAGCTCGGCGCCTGGAAGGAGGCGCGCGCGCTGGTGCAGGAGTCCGCGCGCCTCGCCATAGAGGAGGGCTGGCCGGGGCAGACCGCGGCGGCCTTGCTCAGCGTGTGCACGTTCGACGGCATGACCGGGGACAATCGGGTGGCGCTGCGCGCGGCCCGGCGCACGCTCGGGCTGGTCCGAGCTCACCAACGATACATGGAGAGCGCGATGCAGCGGGCAATCGGATCCGCCTGCCGCAATCTCGGCCGGCCGCGGCCTGCCTCGGTGGCATTCCGCAGGGCGCTCCGGTTGGCCGAGGCGTCTGAGTACGACTACGACCTGCAGTGGTCCAATATCGAGTATGGCGCACTGCTCGCGCGACACGGCCGCTGGAAACAGGCCGCCGAGCGCTGGCGTGCCGGCTGGCTGGCCCATCCCCAGCTCGACACACTGACCGCCTGCATGCTGCGGCTCGACCTCGGACGCGCGGCACTCCGGTTGCAAGACCCCGATGGAGCCGAACAGGCCGCGCGTGAAGTCGGGGACTGGCTCGAGGCGCGGCATGGCGAGTATGTCAGAGCGCATCTACACCTGTTGCGAGCCGAGCTGGCCATCACTCGTTCGGACATCGCGGTGGCGAAGCTGGAGTCCGAGCTGGCACTCGCCGGTTTCGCGTCCCTTCCGGCGCCCGCCGACCGGGCGTGGGCCGCGGTCGAATGCGCGCGGCTTTCGACCCAGCGCGGTATGGACTCCCAACTGCCCGTGAACGATTGGCTGCATACCGCCGCGGGCGACTACGAGCTGGCCGGCGACCGGCGCGGCCGCGAACAGGCGCTTGCGCTCGCGGTCGATTGGTACCGGCGGCATCAACAGACGCATATCCGCGTGCAGCACGATCGGGACCTGCTGCAGGCGGTGAGCCGCCTGCTGGACTCCATGTCGGACTTCGAACAACTCACCGCGGAGGCCATGAAGCTGGCGGTCGAGCAACTCGACGCCGAGCGTGGCGTGCTGCTGCTCGTGGGCGAGGGACACGACAACGAGGACGATGTGTCGCTGCACTCGGTGGTCGAGTTCGGGGCCGTCGACGCGGCCACTCGTGATCACGCGCTGTCCTACAGTCGTGACGTCGTCCATCGTGTGCGTGAGACGGGCGGCTCGCTGGTGCTGCGTGACGCGCGCAGCGAGGGCGACCGGCTGTCGCAGAGCATGGTCACGCTCGGCTTGCGCTCGGTATTGTGCGTGCCGTTGTTCGTGCGTTCGCGCTTGGTGGGCGCGGTCTATCTGGATGACACCCGCCGCGCCGAGACGTTCGGGGACGCCGAGCGCACGCTGCTCGAGGGCTTCGCGGAGTTGCTCGGGGTGGCAATCGAGAACAGCCGGGGGCAGGCTCGGGTGCGGCGCGACTACGAGCAGTTGTTCGACGAGAACCTGTCGCTGCGGCGTGAGGCGAGCGTGCGGTTCCGGCCCCACAACATCATCGGCGGCAGCGTCGCACTGCAGCGCGTGCTGTCGATCGTCGAGCGCGCCGCCGCCACGGCGAGCACGGTGCTCATCAGCGGCGAGAATGGCACCGGCAAGGAACTCATCGCGAGGATGCTGCATCATGCCGGAACGCGCTCGCTCAAGCCGTTCGTGGCGGTGAACTGCGGGGCGATCGCCTCGACGCTGCTCGAGAGCGAGCTGTTCGGCATCCTGCCGGACATCGCGACGGGGGTGAAGGGGCGGCCGGGGCGGTTCGTCGAAGCCGATGGAGGCACGCTGTTCCTGGACGAGATCGGCGAGATGCCCGTCCAGCAGCAGATCGCCCTGCTGCGTGTGTTGTCGGTGTCCGCGGTCACGCCTGTGGGAGGCGGGCGGCCGCTGCCGGTCAACGTGCGCTTCATCGCGGCCACCAATCGCGACCTGTCCAAGGACATCGAGGACGGCCGCTTCCGGCAGGACCTGTGGTACCGGCTGAACGTCATCCCGATCGAGCTCCCGCCGCTGCGCGAGCGGCGCGCCGATATCCCGGCGCTCGCGCAGCACTTCGCGGCCGTGTTCGCCGGGCAACAGGATCGGGAGGTCCCGGAGCTCTCACCCGCGCTCATGACCGTGCTCATGCAGAGCGAGTGGGCCGGCAACGTGCGCGAGTTGCAGAACTACATCGAGCGGCTGATGGCGATGACTCCGGGCAAGGTGCTGCGGCCGGATCCCCTGCCCCACGACCTGCAGAAGCGCTCGCGTGCGTCGGGCCGGCTGGATCGCACGAG
>JANMAX010000098.1:0-37264 GCA_031360075.1 bacterium
CGGGTGAGCGCCACATGGAACGCCGACGGCACGGTGTTGGATGTCACGGTCGTGCCGGGGCCGCGCTATCGTTGGGGCGGGCTGTCGTTCGATGTGCCGCGCGCCGACTCGGCGGCCTTGGCGTCGCTGTTGCGCCTGACGCGCGGTGCGCCGGCCGAGCCGGCCGTGCTGGGGGCCCGCATCGCGACCGCACTGAGCGTCGCGGAAGACCGCGGGCATGCGTGGGCGCAACTGGCGATCTCGGGCTGGGACGCGGACTCCGGGCGTGTCGACGTGCGGTTGTCGGGTGCGCTGGGCCCGCGCGTGCTCGCCGAGCGGGTGCGCATCGACGGGCTCAAGGTGACTCGTGCGGACGTCGCCGAGCGCGCATTGGGCCGGCTCGCCGGCCTGCCCTACAATCCGGCCGCGGCACGTGCGGCGGCCCAGCGACTCGGGGCGCTGGGCGTGTTCTCGCGCGCGGAGTTCACCGGGCTCGAGGGCGGGCCGCAGTGGCAGGCGGGCACGCTCGCGTTCCGTGTCGAGGAACCGCGCTACAACCGGTTCGAGGGCGCGGTGGGCGTGCAGGGGCAAGCCGGCGTCGTGGGTCTGGCTTCGCTCGAGCTCGGCAACCTGCTCGGCACGGCGCGCTCGGCGGCTCTCGGCTGGCAGTCGCGCGGCCGCGGGCGTTCGGATTTCCGCGTCCACTATGTAGAACCGTTCCTGGGCGGCCTGCCGTTCCGGCTCGAGGGCGGGCTCTCGCAAGAGCTGCAGGATTCGACTTACACGCGCACCCGCTGGGGGCTTCGCCTCGGCCACGTGCTCGGCACCGGGGACCGCATCGAGCTGGGGATCGAGGAGGAACGGGTGGTGCAGACGCGGGGTGCGGCGGCGAACGCCGATCTCCAGAACACCGTGTTCGCGTTCGAGCGCGATGGCCGGGACGACTTTGTCTCGCCGCGCCGTGGGACGCGTCTGGTGTTCACCGGCACCGGCGTATGGAAGAGCGAGAAGCTGCGCGCTCCGCTGCCGGGTGAGCGCGCTTCGCACCGCGCGCGTGCGGGCGTCGCCGAGGGGCGCGTCGAATGGCACCGGCCCACCGCTCGCGCGAGCGGGCTCGCTCTCGAGCTGTGGGGCACGGGCCGGTTCTCGAGCGACAACGTGCTGGCGGACTACGAGCGCACGCCGGTCGGGGGCGCCACGACGCTGCGCGGCCACGACGAAGGGGAGTTCCGCGCCGACCGCGTGGCGCTGTCGAGGTTCGAGTACCGCTGGTTCCCGGGCGGTGCCGGAGAACGCGTGCTGGTGTTCTGGGATCATGCCGAGATGGTGACGCGCGAGTCGTCTCTGGCGCGCGCGGTGCGGACGCAGCGCCGCTCGGCCGACGGCCTCGGGGCGGGCTTGCGGCTGAGCACCGCCGGCGGTCTGGTGGACATCGACTACGGCATCGAGCCCGGGCGCGGGCTGCTCGACGGGCGCATCCACCTGCGGCTCGTGAGCACGTTCTGATGTCGCTCGCCACGCAGGTCGAACACGCTTTCGCGCCGCTCGGCGCGCTGTCCCGGCACTGGCCGCAGTGGGAAGCACGCCCCGGCCAGCGCTCGCTCGCGATCCAGGTCGCGCACACGCTCGAACATGGCGGCGTGCTCATGGCCGAAGCACCCACCGGCGTCGGCAAGTCGCTGGCCTACCTGCTGCCCGCCGCGCTGCACGCCGCTGCCTCCGGCGAGCGCGTCGGGGTCGCCACCTGCACGCGCTCGCTGCAGGACCAGCTCGCCGAGCGCGACCTGCCGGCGGTCCTGCAGGCGCTCGGCATCTCGCTGCCCGTGGCGATCCTCAAGGGCAAGCAGAACTACCTGTGCCCGCGCGCGCTCGAACTGGTCAGTGGCGAGGGCGAGGAGGAGGACGAGGTCATCGAGTCCCTGCGCGCGTGGGCGGCGGCCGATGCGTACGGCGACCTCGACCGCTTCGCGCACGCCGACAGCGAGACGTTCCGGCGCATGCGCACGCGCGTCGCGACCGATCCTTCGGCGTGCACGTCGGCGACCTGCCGGCGCGCTCGCGAATGTTTCTGGGCGCGGGCGCGGCGCCGGGCAGCGGAGGCCAAGCTGGTGGTCGTGAACCACGCGTTGCTGGCGCGCGCCAGCGGGGCCGAGGGGCTGTTGCCGCCGTTCGACGCGCTCATCGTCGACGAGGCGCACCGGCTGGAGGGCGTGCTGTCGAGCCAGCTCGAGCGCACCGCATCGCGGCATCGCATCGAGGAACTGCTGCGGTTGACCGGCACCACCACGGCGGGCCGCCGTGGTGTCGGCCTGTTGTCGCGCGTGCGCACGTTCGCTCTGCCGCTGCTCGAGACCTCGCCGTCGCGCGGGCGGATGTTCGGCGATCTCGAACGCCTGTCGGGACGCGCCGACGACCTGCGTACCGATGCCGACACACTGTTCGCCAAGCTGGCGGTGGCGGTCGGCTCGGGTGACGGCCCCTACGGCCGGCGGCTGCGGCACCAGGGCACCGAGCAGTTGCTGGGGCGTGAGTTGCAGACGCTCGAAGTCGTGCTCGAGCATGCGCGTACGTACTCCGAGGTGCTGCGGCGTGCCGCGGGAGCGATGCAGGTGGCCGAGGCCGGAGGTGAAGCGGCCGAGGAGTTGCAGTCCGAACTGGAGACCGTGTCGGCGCGCTGGCAGACGTTGCACGACGATCTCGCCACGCTCGCCGATGCCGATCATCGCGACTGGGCGTACTGGCGCTCGAAGGGCCCCAAGGCCCAACTCGCCGAACTGCATGGCGCGCCGGTGTGGGTGGGCGACCACGCGCGCCGCTTGGTTCGCGAGGGCCCGCGCGCCGCGGTGCTGACCTCGGCAACGTTGTCGGCGGGCGGCGATTTCACGTGGGCGGCCGAGCGGCTGGGCCTGGGCGAGCAGTTCGGCGTGCCCTATGAGAGCCTCACCGTGCCGAGTCCGTTCGACCTCGCGCGCCAGATGCGGGTGTTCGTGCTGGACGCCGCCGGCGACGAAGCCGAGACCATCGCCGAGGTGGTGGCGGCGTTGTCGCGCGCCGCGCGCCGCAACACGCTCGTGCTGTTCACCGCGCACGAACGTCTGCGGCGCGCGCATGTGCGCCTGAAGGTGCTGCTGCCGCCCGGCACGCCGCTCATGGCCCAGGACCGGGACGGACCCGCGGGGCTGCTCGCCGAGCGCTTCCGGAGCGTCCGGGGCGCGGTGTTGCTCGGCGTGCAGAGCCTGTGGGAAGGTGTCGACTTCCCGGGTGAGGCATTGGAGGTGCTGGTGGTCGCGAGACTACCGTTCTCGGTGCCGGATGACCCGGTGGTCGAGGCCCGCGCCGAGCGGTTGCGCGAGCGCGGACTCGAGCCGTTCCGGCACGATGCCGTGCCCGAAGCGGTGATGCGGTTCCGGCAGGGCGTGGGCCGGCTCATCCGGCGCGCGACCGACCGGGGAGTGCTGGTGGTGTGCGATCCGCGGCTGGCCCGCGCATCGTATCGCGGTGCCTTCCGGGCCGCGCTGCCGGTGGAACCCAAGCTGTGGAAGGATCCCCGCGGCCTCGCACACGAGGCTTCGACGTTCCTCGCGCGTGAGGACGGCGTGACCATGGAGGAGAGTCCGTGATCCGGCTGGGCGTGAGCAGGTTGACGCTGGACGACGTGGTGGATGTGGCGCGTGGCGAAGTGCGCGTGGAGTTGCCCGGGGAGTCGCGCCAGCGCGTGCTGGCGAGCCGGCGCGTGGTCGATGCCGCGGTGCGGGACGGCCGGGTCGTGTACGGCGTCACGACCGGCTTCGGCAAGCTGAAGGACCAGCATATCAACGCCGACGACGTGCACACGCTGCAGCTGAACCTGCTGCGTTCGCACAGCGCCGGCGTCGGTCCGGCCACGCCGCGCGAAGTCGTGCGCGCCATGCTGCTGTTGCGCGCGCATTCGCTGTCGATGGGAGTCTCGGGCGTGCGGCCCGAGATCATCGACATGCTCGCGGCGATGCTCGAGCGCCGCGTCACACCGATCGTGCCGCTGCAGGGCTCGGTCGGCGCGTCGGGCGACCTCGCACCGCTGGCGCACATGGCGAGCGTGCTGGTGGGTGAGGGCGAAGCGTGGCTGGGCGACCAGCGCATGCCGGCGGGACTGGCGCTGCGCGGCGCCGGGCTGCAACCGCTGACGCTCGAAGCCAAGGAAGGACTGGCGCTCATCAATGGCACGCAGTTCTCGACCGCGTGGGCGGCACTGGCTTGTGCCGATGCCGAGCGCGTCTGGGAAGCGGCCATGGCCGCGGCCGCGCTCAGCACCGAAGTGCTGCTGGGCTCGTTCCAGCCGGCGCGCGAGGACGTCATGGCGTTGCGCCCCTACCGGGGCGCGGCCGAAGCGGCGCGGCGCTTGCGCGAGTACTCACGCGGCAGCGCGCTGGTGGCGTCGCACAAGGACTGCGGGCGGGTGCAGGATGCGTACAGCCTGCGCTGCGTGCCGTCCGTCATGGGGGCGTCGTGGGACGCCATCCTGCATGTCGAGCACCAACTCGAGGTCGAGCTCAATTCGGTCAACGACAACCCGATCGTGTTCCCGGGCTCCGGCGAGACCGTGTCGGCCGGGCTGTTCCACGCCCAACCCGTCGCGCTCGCGGCCGACTACCTGAAGATCGCGGTCGCCGAGATCGCCTCGCTGTCGGAACGGCGTATCGACCGGCTGCTGGACGCGCGCGTCTCGGGATTGCCCGATGCGCTCGCGGCCTCGCCCGGGCTCGAGTCGGGCTACATGCTCGCGCAGTACACGGCGGCGGCCTTGGTGTCGGAGAACAAGACGCTGGCGCATCCGGCGAGCGTCGACTCGATCCCGACTGGAGCGGGCGTTGAGGACCACGTCAGCATGGCGCCGATCGCCGCGCGCTATGCGCGGCAGATCACGGATCATGCCGCGCGTGTCGTCGCACTCGAACTGCTGTGCGGCTGCCGCGCGCTCGAGTTTCGCCGGCCGCTGAAGGCGGGCGAGGGCACCGAGATGCTGTATGGCGCGGTGCGCCGAGTGGTGCCCGCACCCGAGGGCGACCGCCCGCTGCAAGGACCGTGCGAGGAAGTCACGCGCTGGGTCCTGAGCGCGGGTCCGCAGAAGCTGGCCGAAGAAGTGCTGTCGTCGTGAACCCGATGGCGACTGCCCGAGTCGTGCGTGCCGCGCGCGGCACTGACCTGACGTGCAAGGGCTGGGTGCAGGAAGCGGCGTTGCGCATGCTCATGAACAATCTGGATCCCGAAGTCGCCGAGCGGCCCGAGGACCTCGTGGTCTACGGCGGCACGGGCAAGGCGGCCCGCAACTGGGAATCCTACGACCGCATCGTGAGCGCCCTGCGCGCGCTCGAATCGAATGAGACGTTGCTGGTGCAGAGCGGCAAGCCGGTGGGCGTGTTCCGCACGCACGCCGACGCGCCGCGCGTGCTGATCGCGAACTCGAACCTGGTGCCGCGCTGGGGCACGTGGGAGCACTTCCGCGAGCTCGAAGCCAAGGGCCTGATGATGTACGGGCAGATGACCGCGGGATCGTGGATCTACATCGGCTCGCAGGGCATCGTGCAGGGCACGTTCGAGACGTTCGCCGAGTGCGCCGAGCGCCACTTCGGCGGCACGCTCGCGGGCCGCCTGGTGCTCACCGCCGGACTCGGTGGCATGGGTGGGGCGCAACCCCTGGCGGTCACCATGAACGGCGGCGTGTGCCTGGCGGTCGAGGTCGAGGCCACGCGGGCCGAACGCCGGGTGGCGAGCCGCTACTGCGACCAGGTCACGCACTCCCTCGACGAAGCGCTGGCGTGGTGCCGTACTGCCATGGCCGGGAAACGTCCGCTGTCCGTGGGGCTCGTCGGCAACGCCGCCGGGGTCATTCCCGAGTTGCTGCGCCGCGGTGTCATCCCCGATGCGGCCACCGACCAGACGAGCGCGCACGATCCGCTGCACGGCTACGTGCCGCTGGGCATGAGCGTCGAACAGGCCGCCGAGGCCCGCACGAGCCAGCCCGAATCCGTCATCCGGCGCGCACGCGAGTCGATGGCGGCGCACGTCCGCGCGTTGATCGGCATGCGGGAGCAAGGCACGGTGTTGTTCGACTACGGCAACAACCTGCGCGGCGAAGCAGAGCAGGGCGGGCTCCCGCATGAGCAGGCGTTCTCCTATCCCGGGTTCGTGCCGGAGTACATCCGGCCGCTGTTCTGCCTGGGGAAGGGACCCTTCCGGTGGGCCGCACTGTCGGGCGACCCGGACGACATCCGCGTCACCGACGAAGCCGCGCTCGCCGAGTTCCCGGACGACGCCCGCCTGCACCGCTGGATCCCGCTCGCGCAGACACACATCCCGTTCCAGGGCCTGCCCGCTCGGATCTGCTGGCTGGGCCATGGCGAGCGTCACCGACTGGGGCTGCGCTTCAACCAGCTCGTGCGGGACGGCAAGCTCAAGGCCCCGATCGTCATCGGGCGCGATCATCTGGATGCGGGCTCGGTCGCCTCGCCCTACCGCGAGACCGAGGGGATGCGCGATGGCAGCGATGCCGTCGCGGACTGGCCGCTGCTGAACGCGCTGCTCAACACGGCGTCGGGCGCGTCGTGGGTGTCCCTGCATCATGGTGGCGGCGTCGGCATCGGCAACTCGATCCACGCCGGCATGGTCATCGTGTGCGACGGCTCGGCCGATGCCGATGCGCGGCTTGCACGCGTGCTGCTCAATGACCCGGGCACGGGCGTCATGCGCCACGCCGATGCCGGTTACGAGTCTGCCATCGCGCATGCGCGCGCCACCGGCATGCAGCTTCCCGGCGTCACGACGTGAATCCATGACCTACTGGCCCGCGCACAACCCGTCGAGCAAGCCGGTCGCCGGCCGTACCGCCTACCTGATCCTGCACAACACGTCCGAGGTCGTGACCCCGGATGCCGAGGGCCGCGAGATCCTGCGCTTCCCCAAGGGCGCGATCGTGTTCCGTGACGGCCGCGTGCTCGAGGTCGGGCCCGCGGCCGAGTTGTTCCGCAACCATCCTGATGCGCGGCCGCTGAACGCCAACGGCAAGCTCGTCACGCCCGGGCTCGTGGATTGCCATACGCACATGATCTTCGGCGGTCATCGCGCCGGCGAGTTCCAGATGAAGCTGGCGGGTGCGACCTATGCCGAGATCGCAGCCAAGGGCGGCGGTATCCGCTCCACCGTGCGCGCCACCGCGGCGGTGAAGGAAGAGGTCCTCGAGAAGACGCTCGCCAACCGACTCGAGCGCTGGCGGGCCAACGGCTGCACCACGGTCGAAGTCAAGAGCGGCTATGGGCTGAGCACGTCCCGCGAGGTGCGGCTGCTCGAACTCATGTCGGGCGCCGCCATCCGGGTACCGGTGCGCGTGCACCGCACCGCGCTGGTGTTGCACGCGCTGCCCGACGAGTTCGCCGGCAAGCGCGAGGAATATGTGACCGAGGTGCGCGACGTGCTGCTGCCCGAGATCCACCGCCGCGGCATGGCGAGTGCGGTCGATGTGTTCTGCGATCCGGTCGGGTTCACGGTCGGGGAATGCCGCACCGTGCTCGAACGCGCGCGCGAACTCGGCTTCGCGATCAAGCTGCACGCCGAGCAGACTGCGCGTGCGGGCGGTGCGCAGCTCGCGGCCGAACTCGGCGCACGCAGCGCTGATCACCTGGAGAGTGCGCTCGAGGAGGATTGGCGCTCGCTCGGTGCGGCGGGCACCGTCGGCGTGCTGCTGCCCGCGGCCGCGCTGACGCTCCGCCTGCCGCTGCCCGAGGCCGCGATGCTGCGGCGCACGGGAGCGCGGGTCGCCATCGCCACCGACTTCAACCCCGGGACCGCGCCGGCGCAATCGCTCATGGAATGCGCGGCGCTCGCCGGCCGCCTGTGCGGTTTCGATGCCAACGAGCTGCTGCTCGCCATGACGTGGAACGCCGCCAAGGCGCTGGGCGCCGAAGCCGAAGTCGGGCACCTGAACCCCGGCGCGTGGGGCGATGCCGTGCAGTGGGAGTGCGACACGCTCGAGGAGCTGCCGTACTGGATGCCCGCGGTGCGCCCCGACACGGTGTTCATGCGCGGTGCCGATCTGGCACTGCCCGCGGTCGAACGGCGGGTGTGGCCGTAGCAGGACCGGGCGCGCAGCGCGGCCAGGCGGGTTGGCCGCCGCCGGGAGTGACGGGTTAGCATGCGGGCGATGCTGTGCGTCCCCAGAAGACCCGATCCTCGAGGAGACTCCCCGCGATGCCGCGCTTGGTCGAATGCGTGCCCAACTTCTCCGAAGGCCGCCGCCGTGAGGTGGTGGATCAGATCATGGATGCGATCGCCGGCGTACCGGGTGTGACGCTGCTCGATCGTGAGATGGATCCCGACCACAATCGTTCGGTCCTGACTTTCGCGGGTGAGCCCGAACCGGTGCTCGAGGCGGCGTTCCGCGCCATCGCGAAGGCCTCGCAGCTGATCGACCTGAATCAGCATCAGGGGCAGCACCCGCGCATGGGTGCGACCGATGTGGTGCCGTTCGTGCCGGTCGAGGGTGTGATGCTGGATGACTGCGCCGAACTGGCGCGCCGGCTGGGCGCGCGCGTCGGCGCCGAACTGGCGATTCCGGTGTTCCTGTACGAGGCCGCCGCCACCACACCGGCTCGCACCAGCCTCGCCGACGTGCGGCGCGGCGAGTTCGAGGGCCTGCGCGACGCCATCGGCAAGGACCCCGCCCGCCAGCCGGACTTCGGCCCCGCCCGCATCCACCCCACGGCGGGTGCCACCGCGATCGGCGCGCGCCGCTTCCTGGTGGCGTTCAACGCCAATCTCAACACCGCCGATATCCGGGTCGCCAAGGCGGTCGCCGCCGCGATTCGCGAACAGTCGGGCGGTTTGAAGAACGTCCGCGCGCTTGGTTTCAGCATCGAGAACGGCCGCCGCGCGCAGGTCAGCATGAACCTCGTGAACGTCGAGGCGACGCCGATCCACCGCGTGCTCGCGTTGGTGCGTGACGAAGCGGCGCGGCATGGTGCGGCGATCAGCGGCTGCGAGGTCGTGGGTCTGGTGCCGGAGTCAGCGCTGCTGGCCGCGGCGGAGCACGCCCTGCAGTTGGAGGGCTTCCAGCGCGACCAGGTCCTGGAACTTCGGCTGCGCACCCCGCCACTCACGGAGGCGGTCGCGATCGGCAACTTCTTCGACCAGGTGGCGGGCCCGACCCCGACGCCGGGAGGGGGCAGCGTGGCGGCGTTCGTGGGCTCGCTCGCGGCCTGCCTGGCCACCATGGTCGCCAACCTGACGCTGGGCAAGAAGAAATACGCCGGGGCGGAAGCCGCCATGACCGCCCTCAAGTGTGAGGCCGAGCTCCTGCGTGGCGAGCTGCTGGCGCTCGCCCGCCGCGACAGCGAAGCCTTCGAGCAGGTCCTGAAGGCGCGCCGGCTGCCGCAAGCCACGCCGGCCGACGTCGCCGCGCGGGACCAGACCGTGGCCAGCGCCGACCTCGAGGCGTGTCGCGTCCCGCTCGAGACCGCGAGGGCCTGCGCTCGGGTGGCGGGGTTGGCCGCCGTGGCCGCCCGTCATGGGAATGTCAATGCGTGCTCGGATGCCGGGGTTGCGGGGTTGCTCGCTGTGGCGGCGGGCGAGGGTGCGCTGCTGAATGTCCAGATCAACCTGAAGTCATTGCCCCCATCGGCCGATAAGGACAGCGTGTCTTCACAGGCCGAATCGGTTCGCGCGGAACTGCATGCCGCGGCGGATCGTTGCTCGGCGGCAGTGCAAGCCGCCATGAACGCTTGAACCCAGGGAACGTCTCCGCGCTCGCGCGGGGGCAGGCCGGGAGAGGCCAGCCAACTTGGAAAAGGCGATCGAGATCAAGCGTCGGGCTCAGCGCTGCGTCCAGAACGGTGATCTGGACGGTGCGCTCCGTGAGTACGAGAAGCTCGTCGAGACTCCGGAGTCGGACCCCTACAATTTCGTGCTGCTCGCGGACCTTCTTTACAAGAAGGGCGATCCGGCGCGTGCCGCGGAACGCTACCTGAATGGCGTGACCGCGTACGAGAAGGCGACGCTGTACAAGAACGCGATCGCCGTGTGCAAGAAGATGATGCGACTGTCGCTGTCGCAGGCGCTCGTCCTCAAGCATCTGGCCGAACTACACGCGCTCGACGGCCTGACCAGCGAGGCGTCGATCTACTACTCGCAGTACGCCGAACTCATGGTGCGCTCGAACAGTCCGCGCGAGGCCGCGGGCGCGCTGCGCAAGGCGTTCGACAACGGCCAGGAGAATGTCCGCTTCCTGGAGCAGTTCGCCGAGGTGCTGATGGTCGACGGCCAGGATGCCGCGGCCGCTGCCGCGTGGCGCGAGGCGGCGGGGCATTGGCGCACACGCGGTCAGGAGTCCGACGCCCGCCGCTGCCAGGACCGCGCCCACAAACTCGATCCTTCGGGCAGACCCGCGCCCGCGGCTTCCACGAGCGCTGCGGCGGGCGAGCGGCCGGCGTTCTCCCTGGAGCCAGCCGGTTCGACGCTGACACCGGACCCGTCGGCGGCACCCCCGGGGCCGGTCGCCGCGGACCTCGGCGCGATGGAACTCGATCACACGTCGCTGACGACGGCCCCGGCACGCTTCAACTTCGCGAAGGACCTGCCCACCGGTCACGAGCCCGGCGCGCAGGCGCCGACCGCTGACGTGAAGCCGGTGTCCGGCCTGACCCGCCCATACGGGAACGATCCCGCGCCGCCCGCGGCCCAGTCGGGCATCTTCGAGCGCGCCCCGCGCTTCGCGCCGCCGACTGCTCCCGTCGAACTCGTCGCCACGCCTCCCGTACCGGAGCCACCCGCCGGGCCGACGCCCTCCGTCACCCATGTCATGGCGGGCGGCGGCGTGCCGGCCGACGACGAGCCGGAGTTCACGGTGGCGGCCGCGGGCATCTACGACATCGGTGCGGACGGGGCTCCGGGCTATGAAGAAGCCCTGCACGAGGCCGAGGTCGCGGTCCCCTCCAACATCACGCCGCTGCCCCTGCCCGCGCCGGCACCCGCGTACCCGACGCCGTCGGCGATCGCGCAGCGGCCCGAAGGACTGCTCGAGGGGGTCTCGCTGGTGGAGAACCTGCTCCAGCGTGCCCAGGAGGAGTTCCGTGCCGGCCGTCGTGAGCAGGCTTCGGATGCACTGGTCG
Organism: bacterium; assembly: GCA_031360075.1. Lineage (GTDB taxonomy): Bacteria > Eisenbacteria > RBG-16-71-46 > RBG-16-71-46 > RBG-16-71-46 > JAIOPA01. The sequence continues at coordinate 11,115 of JANMAX010000098.1, forward strand.
AAGCGGCACAGACGTACGAGAATCTCGGCCGGCTCGACAGTGCGGCGACCATCTTCCGCAGCCTGGGACGCGGCGCACAGGCGTCGCTCGAGGTCATGAAGCTGTGGCTCGCGAATTGCGAGAAGCGTGGCGACCGCACCGAAGGTTCGCAGGTCGCCACCGAACTCGGCGACCGTGAACTCAATGACGGTTCCGAGAGCGAGGCCCGGCGCTGGTTCGAGCATGCCGCGGCCATCGACGCGAACAACGAGACCGCACGCCGCCGGCTGTTGCGCATGAACGGTGCGATGCCGGACAACGTGCTGCCGATGCCCGCGCCGCCCGGTGCGAGCCCGACGATGGAGGTCGGTCGCGTCGAAATCGCGCTCGGTCGCGGGCAGGCAGTGACGTTCGATCTGTCGGGCCTGCTCCAGGAGTTCCAGCGCGGCGTCGAGTCGCAATTGGAAGGGGACTCGCAGGGGCATTACGATCTCGGCATGGCCTACCGCGAGATGGGGTTGCACGATCAGGCAGTCGCATCGTTCCGGATCGCGGTGCGTGAACCGCGCCTGTTCGGCCGCGCGCACGAGATGATCGGGCGTTGCCTGGCCGACACCAACGCGCACGACGAGGCGATCCATGAGTTCGAGGCCGCGCTCCACACGGGCTCGCTCGATGGCGCCGGCGAAGCCGAGCTGCGCTTCCAGCTCGCGCTCAGCCTCGCGGCGCTGGGTGACCTGGCCGGCGCGGTGAAGCACCTCGAGACCGCTGATGCGCACTACCCCGGACGGCCCGACGTCGCGGAGCGGCTGGCGCTGTGGCGGAGCGCCTCCCGGAAGGCTGCGTGACGTCGGTCCGGCCCCCTCATCCAGGCGGCCGCCGGCTCGAGCTGCATGCGCATACGCACTTCAGCGACGGCCAATTGTCGCCCGAGGCGCTGGTCGCGCTGGCGATCGAGCGGGAGGTGGCGGCCCTCGCGGTGACCGACCACGACTCCGTCGAGGGCATCGCGCCCGCGGTCGCGGCGGCCGGCTCACAGCTCGAGATCGTGCCCGGCATCGAGATCTCCTCGGCGCTCGAAGGTCACGACCTGCACATCCTCGGTTACTTCTTCGATCCCACGTCGGTACGTTTGCGCGAGCGCCTCGAGCGCTTCCGCGAGGAGCGCCGCCAGCGTGCGATCGCCATCCTGGAGCGGCTGGCGGAACTCGGCATGCCGGTGTCCGCCGACGAAGTGTTCGCCGCGGCTGGGCCGGGAGTCGTCGGCCGTCCGCATGTCGCGCACGCACTGCTGCGTGCCGGCCATGTCACCACGATGGAGCAGGCATTCCAGAAGTATCTTGGGATGCGCGGCGAGGCGTTCGTGCCGCGGCCGGAGTTCGCGTCGGCGGATGCCGTGCGTATCATCCGCGAGGCCGGCGGTGTCGCCGTGCTCGCTCACCCGGGCATCCTCACGCACCGTATCGTCGAGCAACTGCGCGACGCGGGGCTCGGCGGGGTCGAGGTCTGGCACCCGCAGCATGGTATGGCGGCCCAGCGGCGCTGGTACGAGACGGCGAAGGCACTGGGCCTGGTGCCGACGGGTGGCTCCGACTTCCACGGCCCGCATCGCGGCGCGGGGCTCGGTGACATGCCGGTGCCGGAGCGCACGCTCGACGACCTGCGCGCGCGGGCGCTGGGTTCGACGCAGCGCTCCCCGTAGCGTTCGCAGCGTCACCTGGTGCGCGGGGCGCCGCCGCCCGCCCAGGCGCGGATTCGATGGGCTTCGCCGCCCGCGAGACGGTCCGCGTTGACGCCGGCTCCACGCCCTCTCTATCTTGGCGCTGCCCGCCCGTCCTCTCGCCCCTGGGAGTGCCTGCTCATCCGACGCCCTCGCTGGCTCGCCGTCCTGGTGCTGTTGTCCGCTTCGCCGGTCCTGGCCGCGGGCCCACCGACCACGCTGTCCGTGTTGTCGCTGCCCGAGTGGTGGGCGGCCGCGGGGATGCCCGGCTTCTCAGCCGATGCCCACATGGGGAGCGGACTGCCCCTGCCTTACCTCGGACTCGTCGCGGGTGGGGTGGCGGTGCGCGATGGGCTCGTACCGTGCGCGTCGCCCTGGCCCGGGATCGATGAGATCCGCACCCCACTCGCCTGGTACGACTCGAGCGCGGTGGTCATCGGTGAGGACGCCGGTTGGCGTGGATTCGCCGCATCGCTCGTGGAACTGCGGGCCATTGCCGTACCACAGCGCGCGGGCAAGCCACGGGCCGCGTTCACGCTCATCAACGGCTCGTCCGGCGTCGACCGCACCGGACTGATGCTGCAGCGGGGCACAGCCGAAGGCTGGCTGCGCGGCGGCGCGCTGTCCGAGCAGCGCGACGGCACCGCTCTGCTCGGCCGGCGGGGCGAGCACGTCTGGTTCCTCGATCTCGGCACCATCCGCGGCGCACACACGTTCTCGGGTTCCTACGCACAGAGCGGCGCGGCCAACACGACGCGGCGCGACGCCGACTTCATCGACCCCGCCGGTTTCCGTCCGCCATGGCCGGGATTCGAGGAGGCGGTGCGCAGCGAGAGCGGCGCGCTGACGTGGAGCGCGGTGCATGGCGAGCGGCGCATCGCGGTCGCCGTGCGCCGCGGTCACGATCATCGGGAGTCGTTCGAGTCGCCGACCACGTCGTTCCTCACCGTCTTCTCGGAACGCGAGGCGCAACAGAACGCCATCGAACTCGAGGCCGTGACGGGCCCGTCCGAACAGGCGTCGGGACTGCGACTCGAACTCACGCAGGCCCAGGTCGAGCGCAGCGCCGACTTCCTGAACTCCGCGGTCCCGCGCGACGACCGCCAGCGCACGGTGTGGCTCGCGGCCCGTGCCGCCCGCCACGCCCTGGGCGGCGCGCTCGAACTGCAATTGGGCGCGGGGTACGCGAGTGCGGCGAGCGTTAGGGCGGAGCGCGTGCAGGCGGCTCCTTCCGCGGTGTGGCGACGGCAGTCGGGAACACGCCAGTGGCGCTTGCATGCCGGCCGGTTCGTGAGGCCCGTGTGGAGCGATCTGGGCCCCGGCGTCCAGGCGTTCACGCAGGACAGTTGGGTGGGCGGGGCCGAAGTCTCCGCAGGCGATCGCGCCCGGCACTGGATCGAGCTCGGGCTGCTGGCCTCGGAGACCGGACAGCGCGCGCTGCTGCAGCGCTGGCCGGTGCGCGACCTGTCATTGCGCTATGGCTGGGTCCCGGAGCCGGTGCGCGTCCAGGATGCGCAGGTCACGCTGGCGAGCGGGCTGCAGCGCGGGCCGTGCGCGCTCGATGCTTCGGGGTTCGCGCGCGTCCGGCCGCTGGGTGGGCAGACGTCGCAGCCGGATCCCGCGATCGGCGGCCGGGCGGGCGTGGAGGGGGGCTTCCGGGTGTTCGCCGGTGACCTCGGCGTCCGGCTGAGGCTCGAGGGCGCATGGGTCGGGGCGCGGGACAACGAATCGTTGCCGGAGTACTTCGTGCAACCCCGTCCGCTCAGCGGCTATGCGACCTTCGCGGGCTCGCTGGCGGTGACACTCGGTGATGCAAGGCTGGTGTTGCGCGCGGAGAACCTCGAGGACCAGCCGCATCCGCAGGTCTGGAGCGATCTGTCCCGGCCCTTCCCGGGTGTCGTGGCCGTGGGCTCGGGGCGGCAGCTACGGCTCGAACTGGCATGGCCGTTTTTCAACTGAGCAGGGTTCGCTGGCGCACGATTCGCTGAACCTCGGGTAGCCCCCTCAACGCATCCCGCCCCCGCGGAGGTGACCCGTGACCGGGCTCACCGAGGGCGAACGACGGGGCAGCCGGCTGCTCGCCCTGGTGCTGCTGTTGGGAACGGCGCACGACCTGTGGCGTGCGCATCACCCCGGCTGGCTGCCCGCGCCGCCAGATTCACCGGTGACGACCGCCCCTGCGAACGCGGCGGCGCCGGGCGCGGAGTCCGGCCACGCGGGAGCGCGCGCGCTCGATCTGAATGCCGCGACCGCGGCCCAACTCGACGCCCTGCCGGGTATCGGGCCGGTGTTGGCGGGGCGCATCATCGAGCACCGTCGGCGCCACGGGGCGTTCCAGCGGGTCGATGAGCTGCTGACCGTGCCGGGAATCGGACCGCGGTTGCTCGAACGGCTGCGCCCCGCGCTGCGCGATCCGCCGGGTGCGGCGCCCTGAACGCACCGGCCCTCCACGCGCGTGCAAGTTGCACGCTGGCAAGGGAGCGCCATGCGGAATTCACTTCAAGGTCGCCATGCCCCCGCCCGATAACGAGCTCGAGCGTGGCACGCGCATGCAGTTGGCGCGTTTCACGGCTTGCCGTCTGCACGGCATGACCATTGCCTGCACGACGGGGGCTCATCATGCCGCTCGCGAGCGGTTCGTCCCGGCAAGGACATCCGGGCGCACCGTCCCTTCCTTCCGGGGATCATCGTGGTCGAAGACCTCAGCCAGAAACTGCTCCAGGCGCACATCGTCGACGAAAATGCTCTCACGAAAGCGGCACTCCAGCAGAAGACCGCTGGCGGTACGCTGACGGGCAACCTCGTCAAGATCGGTGCGATCACTGAAGAGGCACTGCTCGACTTCCTGGCCAAGCTGTATGGTTGCCCGTCGATCGATCTCAAGAACTTCGAGCCCGATCCGGCATTGACGCGCCTGCTGCCTGGCGATGTCGCCAGCAAGTTCATGGCGCTGCCGGTGTCCAAGAGCGGTCGCAAGCTGGTCGTCGCGATGGCGAATCCCTCGAACATCTTCGCGCTCGACGACATCAAGTTCATCACGGGCTACGAAGTCGAGCCGCACGTCGGCTCGGAAGCCGCGATCAAGAAGGCGCTCGATCGCGCTTACGACTCGGCCAGCTCGATGGCCGACGTCATGAAGGGCTTCGAGGACGATCTCGCGGTCGTCGAAGAGGACGACAGCCAGGACAACGACGGCATCGGGCTGATGGACGAGGCCCCGATCGTCAAGCTCGTCAACTCCCTGATTGCCGATGCCGTGCGCAAGGGCGCCTCCGACATCCACATCGAGCCCTACGAGAAGACGATGCGCGTGCGTTTCCGCATCGACGGTGCGATGCAGGAAATGATGGCGCCGCCCTACAAGTTCAAGGCCGCCATCACGTCGCGTCTCAAGATCATGGCCGATCTCGACATCGCGGAACGGCGAGTGCCGCAGGACGGTCGCATCAAGATCAAGGTCTTGAACCGCACCATCGACCTGCGCGTCAGTTCCCTGCCGACGATCTTCGGCGAGAAGATCGTCATGCGAATCCTCGACAAGACGAATTTGAACGTCGACCTCGAGAAGCTGGGATTCGAACCGGCGAGCATGAAGGAGTTCCTCGGGGCGATCCTGAACCCCTACGGCATGGTGCTCGTGACCGGGCCGACCGGCTCCGGCAAGACCACGACGCTGTATTCGGCCCTGTCCCGTGTGAACACGCCGAGCGTGAACGTCATGACGGCAGAAGATCCGGTCGAGTACAACCTCGACGGCATCAACCAGGTGCTCGTGAACGACTCGGTCGGTCTGTCGTTCTCGGCGGCACTCAAGGCCTTCCTGCGCCAGGATCCGAACATCATCATGGTCGGCGAGATCCGCGACATCGACACGGCTTCGATCGCGACGAAGGCCGCCCTCACGGGCCACCTCGTGCTGTCGACGCTGCACACCAACGACGCGCCGAGCGCGATCGGACGACTCATCGACATGGGCATCGAGCCGTTCCTCGTGGCCTCGTCGTTGAACCTCATCCTCGCTCAGCGTCTCGTGCGCAAGGTGTGCCAGGCATGCAAGCGGCCGGCGCAGCTCAGCGACGAGGTCCTGGACGAACTTCAGCTGGACCGCAAGGAACTCGCCGGCGCCAACGTCATGGAAGGCGCGGGGTGCGTGGAGTGCGGCAACACGGGCACGCGTGGCCGCGCCGGTGTCTACGAAGTCATGAACATCACGCCGGTGCTGCGCGAGCTGATCCTGCAGCGCGCCTCGGCGATCGAGATCAAGCGTACGGCGATCCAGGGCGGGATGCTCACGCTCCGCCGGGACGCGCTCCAGAAGCTCAAGCGGGGGATCACCTCCGTGGAAGAAGTCCTCAAGGAGACCGCGGCCGACAAGCTGTAGGCCGGAGTCCCACTTACGGAGACGAGGGAGAGTCATGGCGGAACTGACCCTGAGACAGCTGCTCGAGGACATGGTGCAGCGCAAGGCATCCGACCTGCACATCACGGCCGGTGTGCCGCCGGAGCTGCGCATCGATGGCGCCATCACTCCGACGGAATACGAGGTGCTGTCGCCGGAGAAGTGCATCGCACTCGCGTACAGCGTGCTGTCCGACGACCAGCGCAAGCGGTTCGAGACCACGAAGGAGCTCGACTTCTCGTTCGGGGTCAAGGGGCTTTCGCGCTACCGTGCGAACGTCTACCTGCAGCGCGGTGTCGTCTCGATGGCCATCCGCCAGATCCCGTACGACATCATCCCGATGGACAAGCTGGGCCTGCCGCCAGTCGTGAAGGAGTTCACGAACCGCCAGAAAGGCCTCGTGCTGATCACCGGTCCGACGGGTTCGGGCAAGTCGACGACGCTGGCCGCGATGCTCGACAAGATCAACGCCACCCGGCAGGCGCACATCATGACGATCGAGGACCCGGTCGAGTACATCCATCACCACAAGAAGTGCATCGTGAACCAGCGCGAGATCGGCGCCGATACGGCGTCGTTCCCGACCGCTCTCAAGTATGTCCTGCGTCAGGACCCCGACATCATCCTGATCGGTGAAATGCGCGATCTCGAGACCATCGAGGCGGCGCTCACGATTGCCGAGACGGGCCATCTGGTATTCGCGACGCTGCACACGAACTCCACATACGAAGCCGTCAACCGCATCGTCGACGTGTTCCCGTCCGACCAGCAGAAGCAGATTCTCACGCAGCTGGCGTTCACGCTCGAGGGTGTAGTCACCCAGCAGCTGATCCCGCGCAGCCGTGGCACCGGCCGCGTCATGGTGTCCGAGGTGCTGGTGTGCACGCCGGCGATCAAGGCGGTCATCCGTGAGGCCAAGGTGCACCAGATCTACAGCCTCATGCAGGCCGGCCAGAAGTATGGCATGCAGACCATGAACCAAGCGCTCATGCAGGTCGTACTCGACAAGCAGCTCACCCCCGAGGACGCCATGGACCGCAGCACGGACCGAGTGGAGCTGGAAGGCATGCTCCAGAAGGTCCTGCGGCCGGCGGCTTGAACGGAGGACATTGATCATGGCGGTCTATCTGTGGAAGGGGCGGACGCTCGCGGGCGAAGCCCAGTCGGGCGAGATCGAAGTCGGGCGCCAGGAGGAGGCCCTCGAGGTCCTGCGCAAGAAGCGCATCCTCGTGACCTCGCTGCGTCCGAAGTCGGGTGGCGTGAGCCTGCCCAAATTCGGCGGTTCCGGCGTCTCGACGAAGGACCTGGCCATTTTCACGCGTCAGTTTGCGACCATGATCTCGGCGGGTCTGCCACTCGTGCAGTGCCTGGACATCCTCGCCAAGCAGGCGAGCAAGCCGTCGTTCGGCCGCGTCATCACCGAGACGACGCGTGAGGTCGAAGCGGGTTCTACGCTGTCGGACGCTCTCGGCAAGCATCGGTTGGTGTTCGATGACCTGTTCCGCAACATGGTCGCGGCCGGCGAGGCCGGCGGTGTGCTGGACGAGATCCTCATGCGTCTGGCGACCTACATCGAGAAGGCTGACGCACTGAAGCGCAAGGTCCAGAGCGCGCTGGTCTACCCAGCGGTCGTGCTCTCGGTGGCCGGCGGCGCGACCGCGTTCATGCTCATCTTCATCATCCCGACGTTCGCGAAGATGTTCACCGACTTCGGTGGCGAGCTGCCTTTGCCCACGAAGATCGTGCTGATGATGTCGGACATCCTGCTGCATTGGTGGTGGGCCGCCGTGATCGGCATGTTTGCCGCCTCGGTCGCGCTGCAGCGCTACTACGCGACGGAGAACGGCATGCGCACGATTGATGGGTTCATGATCCGTATGCCGGTGCTGGGCGATGTGCTGCTGAAGGGCGCCGTGGCGCGCTTCACGCGCACGCTCGGAACGCTCATCGCTTCCGGTGTGCCGATTCTCGGCGGTCTCGAGATCACGGCCCGCACCGCGGGCAACAAGGTCATCGCCGAAGCCATCATGAGCGCGCGTGCCTCGATTCGCGAAGGCGAGACCGTGGCCGCACCGCTCAAGGCCTCGGGGGTCTTCCCGCCGATGGTGACTCAGATGATCGCGGTCGGCGAGCAGACGGGCGCGTTGGACGAGATGCTCACGAAGATCGCTGTCTTCTATGAAGCCGAGGTCGACACCGCGGTCGATACGCTGACTTCCATCATCGAGCCGGTCATGATCGTCGTCATGGGCGGCATCGTCGGCGGTATGGTCGTCGCGATGTACCTGCCGATGTTCAAGCTCATCAACGTCGTGGCCGGCAGCAACTGACGTGTCACTCGCGCTCGCCACTCGTCCGCCGTCCGGGGTCGCTCCCGACGCCCAACCCGCCATGCGCGGGCCGGCGTGGGGCACGCTGCGGAACCTGGTGCTGGGACGCATGCTGGTCGCTTCGCTCGCGCTGCCGTCCGGGTTGTTGTTGCGCCCGGACTTCATCGAGCGGCCGATGGCATTGCTCGCCCTGGCGCTGGCGGCGGTGGCGGCGGTGTCGGTCGCGTGGATGCTGGGCCGGCGGCTGAAGCGGGGCTTCGGTTTCCAGGTCATCGCGCAATTGGGCGTGGATCTGGCGCTCGTGACCTGGTTGGCCGCCTACACCGGCGGCCGGGGCAGTCAGTTCGTGCTGTTCTATGCCCTCGTGGTCATCACCGGCGGTGTCGTCGGCCGGGTCGGAGGCGGTCTCCTGGCCGCGGCGGGAGCGTGCGCCGGCTTCCTGCTGCTGCCCGCGTTGGCCCGGCCGCTCGGTACCAACGTCGATGCGCTGGTGCGGCCCGAGCTCATGGTGACGTTCCTGACCATCGTCGGGGTGCTCGCGGGTGTGCTCGGCGAGCGCGTGCAGCGCGCCGCGGGCGACCTTGCGCGTACCGAGCGCGAACTGGACCGCGTCAAGGTCGACAACGATGCCATCCTGCGCCATCTCGCCACCGGCATCCTGACGGTCGACGCCGACGGCACCATGGGCTACCTCAATCCGGCGGCCGAGCAGGTGCTTGGCGTGCAGATCGCCGACTTGCAGGGCCGGCCGATCGCAGCGGCATTGCCGCATCGCCTCGCGGCGCTGCGTGACCTGGTGCTCGACTCGCATGGCAGTGGCCGGGGTCGCGCCCGCGCCGAGATCGGGGTCATGACGGCGGCCGGGCGTTCGCTGCCGCTCGGGGTCTCGACCAATGTCCTGATGCACGATGGCCGGCTGACCGGCGTCGTGGCGGTATTCCAGGACCTCACCGACGTGCGCGACATGGAACGCCGTGCCCGGCGCAATGAGACGCTGGCCGAGGTCGGTGCGCTGGCCGCGGGCATCGCCCACGAACTGCGCAATGGCCTGAAGCCGATCAGCGGTTCGGTTGAGGTGCTGCAGCGAGAGCTCAAGCTTGAGGGCGAATCCGCCGAACTCATGGACCTCGTCGCACGGGAATCCGCGCGGCTCAACCGCTTCGTGACCGATCTTCTCAACTACTCGCGCGAGCGCGACCTGGCGCTCGAGCCGATCGTGCTGGACGACCACCTGCGCGAACTCACCGGCACGCTGCGGCACGATCCGCGGCGCGGTGACGACGTGCGCATCGAGTTCGCGGCGGGGCCGGGGGAGGCTCGGGTCGCGGTCGATGCCGAACAGATGCGCCAGGTGTGGCTCAACCTCGCGGCCAATGCCATGGAGGCACTGGGCTCGCGCGGCACGCTCACGGTGACGTGGGTGGCGCGCGGATCCGACCACGTAGCTGTTGAATTCCGCGACGACGGGCCGGGGATCCCAGCCGAGGATCTGCGCCGGGTCGGGGAACCGTTTTTCACAACCAAGCGGGGCGGTACAGGCCTGGGGCTGGCGATCGCACAACGGATCGTCGAGCGTCACGGCGGTGTGCTGACCCTCGAGAGCGTGGCCGGCCAAGGCACCACGGCTCGGGTGATGTTGCCCGTGCTCGCGGCGGCTCTGGCCCCGGCGGCGTGATCACCGTCACATCCGAATCCTAGAGAGGTGAGTCCATGGCTGCCGAGAAGATCCTGGTGGTCGATGACGAGCAGAGCATGACCCAGTTCCTGGGGATCGTCCTCAGGAAGGAAGGTTATCAGGTCACGACCGTGAACAGCGGCCGGGACGCGCTCGACAAGATCCGCATGGAACCGTTCGACGTCGTCATCAGCGACATCAAGATGCCGGGGATGGACGGGATTCAACTGCTGCAAGGCATCAAGAAGCACGACGCCAACATCCCGGTCGTGCTCATGACCGCTTACGCCTCCCAGCAGTCGGCGATCGATGCCGTCAATCTGGGTGCGTTCCAGTACCTGCTCAAGAACGCGAAGAACGACGAGATCCGTCTCGCCGTGCGCAACGCGCTCGAGATGCGCAAGGTCAAGAACGAGAACCAGTTCTTGAAGCGTGAGTTGAAGAAGGGCCACGAGGAGAAGGCCATCATCGGCTCCTCCGAGGAGATGGTCCGTGTCTTCAAGATGGTCGACAAGGTGGCGGACAGCGAAGCCACCATCCTGATCCAGGGCGACTCGGGCACGGGCAAGGAACTCATCGCCCGTGAGATCCACTACCGCAGCCGCCGTGCCTCGGGTCCGTTCGTGAGCATCAACTGCGGCGCCATCCCGCGCGACCTGCTGGAATCGAACCTGTTCGGGCACGTCAAGGGCTCGTTCACGGGTGCGGTGAAGGATTCGCCGGGTCTGTTCCAGGTCGCCGAGGGCGGTACGTTCTTCCTGGACGAAGTCGGCGACATGCCGTTGGCGACGCAGGTCAAGCTGCTGCGTGCGCTGCAGGAGCGGGAGATCATCCCGGTCGGCGGCACGCAGACGATCAAGATCGATTGCCGTCTGGTCGCCGCGACGAACGTCGACCTCGAGCGCGAGGTGTCCGAGGGCCGTTTCCGCGCCGACCTGTTCTTCCGCCTCAATGTCATCCCGCTGCGGATGCCGGCCTTGCGCCAGCGCCGCGACGACATCCCCCTGCTCGTCGATCACTTCCTGAAGCGCCACGCCAAGGGCGGGACGCCGAAGATCGTGAGCAAGGAGGCGGTGGATCTGCTCCTCAAGTACGACTGGCCGGGCAACGTGCGGGAGCTCGAGAACGTCATGGAGCGCTCGCTGATCCTCGATGAGGGCGGAGTCATCAAGCCCGAGGACCTGCCGGACAAGATCCGCTTCGGGCACAGCCAGAAGGGGAGCCTGATCATCGACTCGCCGAACATGACGCTCGAGGAACTCGAGAAGGAGTACATCCTCAAGGTGCTCAACTTCACGCGCTGGCAGAAGAAGCGCTCGAGCGAGCTGCTGGGCATCAATGCCTCGACGCTTTACCGGAAGCTCATCGGCTACGGTATCGAGAAGCCGGGCAAGGGCATGGCGTCCGATGCCGATGTCGAGGACATGATGCAGGAACGGGACGAGCACGCGGCTTGACGGGCGGTGCGATTTGCACGGCGGTGCGCCGGGGCGGTTGAAAACTGCCCGCTCCGGCGACCCGAAGTCGCGCCGCTGCGGATCGGCAATAGCCTTGCAAACGTTTGTCGGGAAACGGTCTGCCGCGCTTGGCGCAGGGGCGGGCCGTATGGCACGCAGATTGCGAAAGTGACAGTGGACCCTTGGGCAACACAGGTTCGAACGTAGTCCAGACCCCATTGATGGAGGCTGTGATCATGACCAAGTCGCAGAAGGGCTTCACGCTGATCGAGCTGATGATCGTGGTCGTGATCATCGGTATTCTCGCCGCCATCGCCATCCCGAACTTCATCGCCATGCAGAGCCGCGCGAAGGAAGGCTCGGTCAAGGCCAACATGCACACGTTCCAGCTCGCCGCCGAGGACTACGGCGTGCAGAACGATGGCGTGTATGCGGCGAACGCCTCGGCGGTCGAAGCGCTGCTCCCGGGCGCGGGCACGAACTTCAAGAACCCGTTCGACCGGTCGACCGGCACGGGCAACTCGTGGATCGACGTCGCGGGCTACTCGATTCCGCTCGCCACCGGTTCCACGAAGGCCGGTATCACGGCCTATGCCGACTCGAGCACGACGCAGTACCAGGTCGCGGGCCATGGCAAGACCACCGACCTCACGCTGGTGCTCACCAGCGGTCAGTAGTCGATCCCGCGGCAACCGCCGCCGGACGTAGTGTGACGGGCGGGCCCACGGGCCCGCCCGTTTTCTTGTGATGCGCTGCCGCGGGTCCGCCGATCCGTGCCGTGGCGCCGGCGCACTCCGGGCTGCCGGCAGCGGGGCGAGGCGGTGTGGGTGGGGAGGCGCAGTGCGGCGCAGGTGGCGTGCAGGCCGCATGCGGCGGGGGCGCGAATCATGCAGCCTGCGTCGGGGCGGGCGGGAAGAACTTCCTCAAGGCGCGGGAGCTCTGTTCCGATAAGTCCTGTGATTGCAGCACCACCCCGCCTGGGGCTGGTGAACCGAGTGGGCTGGCACGGCCGATGCACTCCTATCCGGCATCATTTCGCCGCAATCCCGAAACACTCACCAAGCTCCAAGGAGAACGAAGATCATGCGCAAGTCGCAGAAGGGCTTCACCCTGATCGAGTTGATGATCGTGGTCGTGATCATCGGTATCCTCGCCGCCATCGCCATCCCGAACTTCATCGCCATGCAGAGCCGCGCGAAGGAAGGCTCGGTCAAGGCCAACATGCACACGTTCCAGCTCGCTGCCGAGGACTACGGCGTGCAAAACGACGGCGTGTATGCGGCGAACGCCTCGGCGGTCGAAGCGCTGCTTCCGGGCGCGGGCACGAACTTCAAGAACCCGTTCGACCGGTCGACCGGCACGGGCAACTCGTGGATCGACGTCGCGGGCTACTCGATTCCGCTCAGAACCGGTTCGACGAAGGCCGGCATCACGGCCTATGCCGACTCGAGCACGACGCAGTACCAGGTCGCGGGCCGTGGCAAGACCGCCGACCTCACGCTGGTGCTCACCAGCGGTCAGTAGTCGAAGGGGTTGCAGGCGGGGGGCCTCGTGTCCCCCGCCTGAACCTCACTTCTCCATTGAGAGCCTCCCGCCATCGGAAGAAGGAAACCGTGATGAACGCGATACGGACCCAGGACAACAGCGGCCGGCAGACCGGCTTCACGCTGATCGAGCTGATGATCGTCGTCGTGATCATCGGGATCCTGGCTTCCATCGCGATCCCCAACTACATGTCGATGCAGGGCCGGGCGAGAGAAGGCAGCGTCAAGTCGAACATGCACGTGGTCCAGCTTGCCGCCGAGGACTACAGCGTCCAGAACGACGGAACCTACGCCGTCAGTGCGACCGACGTCCTGAACCTGATCCCCACCTACGGTGGTGGGCTCAAGAATCCGTTCGACCAGTCCATCGGGGTCAACAACGCCTGGGTGGATCAGACGTCGTGGACGGTGCCGATGGTCACGGGCAGCAGCAGGGCCGGCATCGTCGCCTATGGCGACTCCGGGGCCAGTCAGTACCAGGTCGTGGGGCGCGGCCAGCGCATCGACCTGCCGCTGGTGCGGACGAGCGGCCGGCAATAGCTCCCGCGCCGCGCAGGCGAGGCGGGCTCCCGGACGGGTGCCCGCCTCGTTCGCTTAGCCTCCTCGACGGTCGGCACAGGTGTTGCTCAATCTCACCGGTGTCGCCCCCCCCAAGTCCGTGGGGCATCTCGCAAGTACCTACCAGCTGATGAGATAGCCGAAGAGGACAGACACGATGCAAGTCATGACGCCGGGTACGTCGGTCAGTGAACAGTCGCCACGCACGCAGATTGGCCGGTCGGAGTTGCAGGATGCACTCCCGGCTGACGGAACGGCAGTCCGTGCGCGCGGGCTGACCAAGGTCTATCGCCATCCCTGGACCATGCATCTCACGCCCGCGCTCACCGACGTGACGTTCGACGTCCAGCGCGGCGAGGTCTTCGGTTACCTGGGGCCCAACGGCGCCGGTAAGACCACGACGCTCAAACTGCTCACCGGCCTGCTGAAGCCGAGCGGCGGACAGGCCTGGCTGCTCGGCCGTCCGATCGACGACGTCCGCTGCCGGCAGGGGCTCGGGTTCCTGCCCGAGCAGCCTTACTTCTACGACTCGCTCAACGGTATCGAGTACCTGGAGTTCGTCGCGCGCCTGTCCGGGTTGTCGGCGCATGAGGCCACGGGCGCTGCGCGCCACTGGCTCGGCCGGGTCGGACTCGGCGAGCGCGAGCGCCTGGTGCTGCGCAAGTACTCGAAGGGCATGCTGCAGCGGCTCGGCCTCGCGGCCGCCATGGTGCACGCCCCGGACCTGCTCATCCTGGATGAGCCGATGAGCGGTCTCGATCCGTTCGGCCGTCGCGACGTCCGCGACCTGATCCTCGAGCAGCGCGAACGCGGCACCACCGTGATGTTGTCGTCGCACATCCTGCCCGACGTCGAAGCGCTCTGTGACCGGGTCGCCATCGTGATGCGAGGGCGCGTCGAGCGCATCGCGACGGTGGGCGAATTGGTCGACGGCGGGACGCCACGCATTGAAATGCGTGTCGCCGGCACACCGTTGCTGGCGCTGCCTGCATCGCTGGCGGACGCGCTCGAACGCCGCACGCAGGGCTCCGACACCGTGTTGACGCTGCACCACCCGGCGCGGCAGCAGGAGGCGCTGGCCTGGCTCGTGCAGCAGGGCGCCGAGGTGCTGTCGGTGACTCCCATGCGCAGCTCCCTCGAGGAGCTGTTCATGGCCGCGGCCGGCGGCGCCGCCATCCAGGCTGAGTCCGCGCGGAGGCAGGCATGAGCGTGCTGCTGATCGCGCACAACACATTCCGCGAGACGGTGCGCGATCGCGTGCTGCTGGGCATCGTGCTGTGCGGACTCCTGGTCCTCGCACTGACGCGCATCGCGGCGCCGCTTGCCATGGGCGAGGACTTGCGGCTGACTGTCGACATCGGGCTGTCTTCCATCACCTGGCTCGGCATGCTCATCGTGCTCACGGTGGGATCGAGCCTCGTGGCCAAGGAAATCGACCGCAAGATCATCTTCAACCTGTTGTCCCGTCCGCTGCCGCGGCCGTTCTACCTGGCCGGCAAGTGGACCGGCCTGACCGGCACGCTGGTGACCTTCGCCGCGGTGCTCGGCGCCGCGCTGGGCATCGAGCTCATGGTGCTCGGCCACGCTGCGATGCTGCCCTCGCTGCTCCAGGCGCTGTACCTCGTCTGTCTCGAACTGGCGGTGGTGACCTCGATCGCCGTGATGTTCTCGGCCCTGTCGACGCCGGTGCTGTCGGCGCTCTACACGCTCGGGCTGTTCCTCGCCGGCCAGTGGTGTGATGACCTGCGCGGCTACGCGGCCCATGCTCCGGGCGGCCTGCGTGCGGTGCTCGACTGCGTGGCCAACCTGCTACCGAACTTGTCCATGTTCAACATGCGCACGCTCGCGTCCGCTGGCGAGCTCACGACCGCCACGCACCTCGGACTCGCAACCGCGTATGCGGCGGTGTACTGCGGCTGCGTGCTGTTGCTCGGCGCGGCGGCCTTCGAGTCGCGGGACTTCAAGTGAATCCGGCTGCACCGTTCTGGTCCCCGGTCCGGCGGCGGATGCTCGCCGCGTGGCTGGGAGCGATCGTCCTCGGGAGCGCGGCGTTCCAGCTGGCGGGGCTCGCCGCGCGCATGCTGCCGGCTCGTCCGCCGTTTGAAGAACTGGCGTACTACCCGTCTGGACAGGCGCTGCGCTCGGCCACGTTCGGACACGCCGAGAGTGCCGCAGACCTCGCGTGGCTGCGGGCCGTTCAGTACTACGGCGGACACCGCCAGAGCGACATGCGCTTCCTGAAGCTGGAGCACGTCTTCGACATCCTGACGTCGATGGCACCGGGTTTCGAGAGTCCGTACGTGTTCGGTGCGTTCGCGCTGGCGCAGGAGGGACGTGACTTCGAAGCGGCCGAGCGTCTGTTGCGCAAGGGCATTGAACACAACCCGCGCAATGGCCGGCTGGCGTTCGAATTGGGGTTCCTCTACTACGTGCGCCCGGGCGGTCGCGACCTGCCGCGTGCGGCGGAGTTCTTCGAGCGCGCGGCCCGGCTGCCCGGCAGCCCGCCCAATGTCGAGCGTTTTGCGGCGTTCGCGCGCGAGCATGCCGGCAACCTCGTCATGGCTCTGCAACTCTGGAACCAGGTCCGGGAGTCCACCGCCAATGCCTATCTGCGTGACATCGCCGACCGGGAGGTCGCCCGGATCCAGGACGTCCTGATCAGTGGGCGGCAACGGGCGACCGTGCGCAGGCTGCCCACACCCATCGTCGTCTTCCGGCCCGAATGAGACGGGGTCGGGCCACCCAAGCCAGCCGTTGAAGATTGCACTTCAGGACGCGTTCCGCCCCGCCGATGAAGCCAAAGTCAGTCGGCACGTGTCCGGGAGCTCTCGTGGACCCGCCCGGTAGCGGACGGCAGCACCGAACCCCAGCACGACCCGCCCGGCTCCGAACCGCACCACCTTCAGGGAGTGAACTTCATGTTCTTCGGCAAGAAGCAGTCGCTTGTGGGCCTGGACATCGGCAGCCACAGCGTCAAGGTGGTCGAGCTCGAGCTCCAAGCCAACAAATCGTACAAGCTCATCAACTGGGGCGTTTCGCAGCCGCTCGCGGAGGCCATCGTCGATGGCGAGATCATGGACCGTCAGCTGGTGACGGACGCCATCTCGAACCTGCTCGAGTCGCGCGGCATCAAGACTCGCAGCGTGGTGGCCGCGGTCAGCGGCCGCGCCGTGATCGTGAAGAAGATCACGATGAACAAGCTGTCCGCTGAAGACGCGCAGCAGGCCATCTATTGGGAGGCCGAGCAGCACGTCCCCTATGACATCAACGACGTCTCGCTGGACTTCGAGATCCTCGGCGCTGCACCGAACGATCCGCAGCAGATGCAGGTGCTGCTGGTCGCCGCCAAGAAGGACATGGTGGTGTCATTCAGCGATCTGATCCGTGAGGCCGGCCTGACGCCGACGATCGTCGATGTCGACTCGTTCGCGGCGCAGAACGCCATCGAGGCCAACTACGATCTCGGTCCCGACGAGGTCGTCGCGATCCTCAACGTCGGCTCCGAGATGACGAACATCAACATCGTCCAGGGCGGCGTCCCTTACTTCACGAAGGACCTCCAAGTGGGCGGCTCGACGTTCACGGAGGCCATCCAGCGCAAGTTCAACTTGAGCCAGTCCGAGGCTGCCGCCGCCGTGCGTGGCGAGTCCGGCCCGGGGCTCGAGGTGACGCCGGTCATTGAGCAGGCGTGCGAGGGCATCGCCACCGCACTCGACCGCGCGCAGGCGTATTTGCGCACCGCGGGCGAAGCCGGTTCGATCACCCGCATCCTGGTGTGCGGCGGCAGCGCGCTCACGCCGGGTTTGACGGACTTCCTGAGTCGTCGCTTCCGTGTCGCGGCCGAGGTCGTCAATCCGCTCGGGCGGATCCAGTATGACCCGGCCCTGTTCGCGGGCCAGGACGTGATGAAGGTGGCGCCCCTTCTCACGGTCGGCATCGGTCTCGCATTGCGCCGTCAGGGGGATAAGCGATGATCCGCGTCAATCTCCTGCCGCGCGAGGATAAGGCGCAGCGCAGGCAGTCGTCCGCACCGTCGGATTTCAAGGTCGGCGACGTCATCCTCCCGGTGGTCGTCCTCGCCGCGGCGGCACTCGTCATCGCGGGTTCGGCGCTGTCGCAGCGCACTCGCCAGTCCGGCCTGGAGAAATCCATCCAACAGGTGGACTCCGAGTCGCGGGCGCTGGCTCCGCAAATCGCACGCGTCAACCAGCTCGCACAGGAGCGCGCCGAGCTCGACCTGCGCATGGGCATCATCACGAGACTTGAAAAAGGACGCACCCAGAGCGTTCGGCTCATGGATGAGCTGGCTCGGTGTGTTCCGGACCACCTCTGGCTGACCGGGGTCTCGCAGGATGCGAGCAACCACCTGCAGCTGGAGGGGGTCACCTACTCGAACCTGGTCGTCTCGGACTTCATGTCACGCATCGAGCGTTCGTCGATGTTCTCGAATGTCGAACTCGCGGTGGCGGAGCGCGGACAGGTGACGGACAAGAACGTCGTGAAGTTCCAGATCAGTTGTTCGGTGAGCCCCGAACCGGGCGCCAACTAGGAGACCGACGCACCATGGCCAACGTCGATATCAAGAGCCCGGGGGTGCAGAAGCTCCTGCTGGCGTTCCTCCTCGCCGGAGGCGCGCTTGGCGTCTACTTCTTCTCGCACCTGACGCCCTGGACGTTCCCGAAGGGCAGTGAACACATCGCGGAGATGAAGGCGCAGTACGAGCAGAAGTCGGCCGAACTGGCACGCGCGCGTGCGTCGGTCGCCGACCTGCCTCGTTTCGAGGCCGAGTACGAGCAACTTCATCAGCGCTGGGAACTCGCGTCCGAGCTGCTGCCGACGGAGCGGCAGTTGCCCACGCTGCTGCGCAAGATCACGCTGGCGGGCCAGCAGACCGGCGTGACGTTCACGATGTTCCGTCCGGGTGGCATGAAGCCGTCGGACTACCACACCGAAATGCCTGTCAACGTCTCGGTCTCGGGCGACTACCACTCGGTGGGTTCGTTTCTGGCCGAGTTGGCGAACATGCGCCGCATCGTGACGGTCTCGAACCTCAAGCTCACCACGAACGCCCGTCCGGACGGCAGCGGCTCGACGGTCGCGGAGTTCACCGCCTCGGCCTACAGCTTGAACACGGCTCCGGCTCCGGCCGCGGCGACCACGACGACCACGACATCGAAGAAGGGGGGCACCAATGGCCGGAAGATCTGACGTTTCGGGAGGGCTGCTGGGCCGCCTGAAGAGCGCGGCCGTGCAGAAGGTCATCGGTGTGATCGCGCTCGTCGTGGCGATTCTGGTGATTGGTGCCGTGCGCATGGGCCTGGTGCATCCGGGCGGTGGCTCCGCGGACGAGGCGATGCTCAGCAAGCAGAACGAGCTCGCGGCCACTTCGTCCGATCGAGCCGGAGCGCGGCCCAAGGCCGAGAACGGGGCGAGCGCGGATGCCGTGGACATCGACGAGCCGGCCGAGGAGCCGGTGGGCGAGTCGCCGCCGGCCACGGGCGCGCCGGTCCGTCGCCCGGGAACGCGGCTGGTTTCGACGAACAACTCCGGCTCTTCCATGGTCACCGCGGTGACCCCGGATGCGCCCAAGCAGACGCCGCAGATGGCGCATCTTGATGAGCACGTGACTTACCAGTACAACGCGCTCGGCCGCCGTGACCCGTTCACGTCACTGATCGGTGGCGAGTTCGTGGGCGCGGACGTGGGCGGTGACGCCCCGCCAGACCCGGGTGGCATGAAGATCGTCGGCATCGTATGGGGTGCCACCGATCAGTTCGCGATGGTCGAGGACGTACGTGGCAACAGCTACGTGCTGCGCAAGGGTGACAAGCTGCAGAACGGTTATGTCGAGGCGCTCCGTCGGGACGCCCTGGTGATCAATGTCACGGCGGACGGCCAGAGTCAGCAGGTCACGATCCCGTTCGTGCGAAAGGGAGACGACAATGTTCGTTAAGAAGGCGGGATACGGAATCCTCCTGGCGGCGCTGTTGTCGGCCGTCTTCGTGGCACCTGGTGCGGCTCAGGGGCAGTCTTCGGCCAGCAGTGCGGTCGGTCTCGTGCGCACGAACACGGGGAGCTTCAGCCTCGATGTCGACGGCGCGGATCTCCGCACCGTGTTGCGTGCCATCGCGGAGTTCAGCGGACGGAACATCGTGCTGGGCACGAACGCCCGCGGTGTGGTGCGCATCCAGATCAAGAACGTCGCATGGCAGGACGCCTTGAAGGCGGTCTTGCGCGCGAACGGCCTCGACTATGTCGAGGATGGCGCCGTCATCCGTGTCGACGACGCTTCGAAGCTCAATGCCGAAAAGGTCGAACGCGAAACGGCGAACGCCCGTACTCTGGAGTTGGTGCCGCTCGAGACGCGCATCGTCAAGCTCAACTACGCGAATGCCGCGGAGCTCACGGCACCGCTCGGTGCGACGCTGTCGAAGCGCGGTACGGTGCAGGTCGAGAAGCGCACGAACTCGCTCATCATCACCGACCTGCCCACGAATCTCGACGCCATCTCGCAGATGGCCGCACAGCTCGATTCCCAGACGCCCCAGATCGAGATCACGGCCAAGCTGGTCGACGTCGACTCGGGCTGGCTCAACTCGCTGGGCATCCAGTGGACGCATGGCATCGGCAAGTCGCAGTTCGTGGCCGATGGCGCAGGCGACCCGATCCAGCTGCGTCCGGCGGTCAATCCGCAGGGGAACGCGGTCCTCGGCTCGCAGGTCGACGCCGGTGTCGCCGGTCCCGCGGGCCGCATCAATATCGGTATCTTCAAGAACTTCGGCGACCTCGAGGCTTCGCTCCAGGCGCTGGCCAGCAGCAACAAGGCGAACATCATCTCGAATCCGCGCATCACGACGGTGGACAATCGTGAGGCGAAGATCCTCGTGGGTCAGAAGATCCCGCTCATCGTGCAGGACGTCGCCGGCAACCCGGTGTCGCAGCTGCAGACGATCGGCATCCAGCTCAAGGTCACGCCGCACCTGACGTCCGAGAAGAAGATCATCATGGACTTGCACCCGGAAGTCTCCGACCTCGCGTCGGGTTCCACGGTCCAGGGTGGCCTGATCATCAACACGTCCGAGGCGGACACCCGGGTCATGGTCGATGATGGCCAGACTGCGGTGATCGGTGGTCTCATCCGCACCAACGAAACCACCGTCTCGCGCGGCATCCCGTACCTGAAGGACATCCCGCTCCTCGGGCTGCTGTTCAGCTCGAAGACGGTGACCAAGAACAACCGTGAGCTCATCATCTTCGTGACGCCTAGGCTCGTGACGGACCTCGCCACCGACACGACCCAGGGCGCCATGCCCGGCACGACGCCGCAGAAGTAGTCGCGGACCGCAGTGCTGCATCGGAGTTCGCGCCGCCGGGCCCCTGTGGGACCGGCGGCGCGGCGATTTGAGCGGCAGGTCCGCCGCACGCCGGATGCAGTTTTCCCGCAACTCCACTACGCTCCGCTCCATGACCCCACCCGACCTGCGACCCATCGCGCTCATCGGCATCATGGGTGCCGGCAAGAGCGCCGTGGCACGCGTCCTCGGCGAGCGCCTCGGCGTCTCCGTGGCCGACCTGGACGGCATGATCGAGGCGGTCGAGGGCTGCACCATCGCGGAACTGTTCGAGCGCGCGGGCGAGGCGTGGTTCCGCCGCCGCGAGAGCGAGCTGCTGGCCGAGGTCCTGCGCTCCGGCGTGCGCGTGGTGGCGTGCGGCGGCGGCGTCGTGCTGGATCCCGAGGGGCGGCGGTTGTTGCGCGAGCGCTGCCGCGTGGTCTGGCTCGAGGTGACGCCCGCTGAAGCCGCGGAACGGATCCGCGCGGATGGCGGAGATCCGGTACGGACGCGGCCAGTGCTGCACGGCGGCCCGCCGGCCATTCGCCTGCACCAGTTGCTGGACGAACGGGCAGCGCTCTATGCCGAGGCTGCGCACGTGCGCGTTGCGACCGGCGGCCGCAGCAGCGCCGAAGTGGCCGACGCGCTGGTCGCGGCCCTCGGAGCGGCATGAACGCCACGCCGGCGCGGCGCTTGCTTGTCGCCGCTGCACGAGTACTGCTGGTCGCGGGGTTGGTCGTCTCATGTGCGCCGCCGCCACCGGGCGGCCTCGAGAACCTGGAGACACTCGCGCGGCGTGCCGCCGAGCGCCGCGAGCGCCGTTGGTCGGCGTTCGAAGCGAGCGCCGCGCTGCGGCTGGACGGCCGCGCCACCGGCCGCCTGCCGGCGGTGTCCGTGCATCTGCGTGTGGCGAGCCCGGACCGCGTGCGGTTGCAGCTTCGTTGGTTACTCGGCCTGCTCGCCGATGTCGCGGTGCGAGGCGATACGCTGACGGCGTGGATGCCGGGCGAGCGGCTCGGCGTCATCGTGCCCGCGCTCGCCGACACGCTCGGCGTGCGTGACCCCGCCCGCTTCCTCGCGCGCGCCCTGACCGCGACCTGGGTGGCACCGCACGAGGCCTGGAGGCAGGGCGTGCTCGACAGCGCCGGTGCGGTGCTCGCCTGGGACGAACGCGACGAGCACTGGACCCTGCGGGTCGGACGCGATGGCCGGCCACGCGAAGTCGGTGTGACGCGCGCGGATCACAGTGTGAGCGCGCGTTACGCCGCCTGGCGCGGTGCGGGCGACGCGGCGTGGCCCGCGCGCGTCGAACTGGCGGACGCCGCGGGCTGGGTGAAGGTGCGCTTCGACCTCGAGGACCTGCACGCCAGCAAGCGACCACGGCCCCACTGGTTCGCAGTGGTGTTGCCCGACGATGCCCGCCGGCTGGAGCTGGACGACCTCAAACGTATCCTGTCGTCCCGGGGAGGACTGCGATGAACTCTGCGCCTGGAACCGCGAAGCGAACGGTGGTGTGGTCTGGGCGTGCGGTGTGCCTGTGCGCCCTGGTGCTGAGCGTGGCACGACCGGCACACGCACTGGAGTCGACACGCGCGCTCGCCGCGGGACTGCAGCGTGCGGGCCGAGCCGAGGCGACGCTGACGTGGAGGGTGATGGGGCCGCCCGGCAGCGCGCCGCGCGCGTTGCGCGGGGTACTCGCGGTCGAGCCGCCGTCATCGGCCCGGCTCGACATCGCTGCGACCGGCGAGCGGATCACGCTGCGCGAGGATGGAGGCGAGTGGCTGCAGCCCCAGTTGCAGCAGTTCGTGAAGCTGACCCCGCGGCATTCGGTCGCCGCCATGCGCTGGTGGCGGCTGTTCGCCGGAGCCGGTTCGCGTCCGGACGCCAGCCCTGGGAGGGTGACTCCGGCCGAGAGGCGTGTGGGCCCGAGGCACTACCGGTTGGTCCTGCCGGCCACCCCGTATGCCGAGGCGGACAGCGCCGACATCTGGCTCGACCCGCGCGGACTGCCGAGCCGGCTCGAACTGGCGGACGGCATGGGCGGCCGGTCGGGCTATCGGCTCTCGGGCTGGCGCTTCGTGCGCACGCGCGGTGTGGCGGCGTTCCGGCTCACCGCTCCGCCGGGGGTCGAAACGGTCGAACTGCCATGATTGACACCCGCGTGTGAGGTCGGCCATCTTCGGTACGCCATGCGTGTGATCGCGGGTGAACTCGGGGGCCGTCGGCTGCATGCGCCAGCCGGCGACCGCACCCGGCCGACCTCGGATCGCGTTCGCGAAGCACTGTTCATGGCGCTCGGGCCGCTCGACGGCGTCCGGGTCGTGGATCTCTACGCCGGCAGCGGCGCGCTCGCCATCGAGGCGTTGTCGCGCGGGGCGGAGTGGGCAGATCTGGTCGATAGCGATCGCCGGGCGCGGGACACCATCGCGCGCAATCTCGAGGAGCTGGATCTGGGCGGGCGCGTGCGGGTATGGCCGCTGCGATTGCCGGCGGGGCTCGCGCGGCTCGGCGCTTCGCTGGCTGCTGCCGGAGTCGTGTTCGCGGATCCGCCCTACGGAGGCAGCGATGCGCGTGCCGTGCTCACCGGGCTCGGCCGTGATGGGGTGCTCATGCCGGGCACGCGGGTCGTGCTCGAGACGCATGCGAAGGACGTGGTGCCGGAACGTCAGGGCACGCTGCTGCGCGAGCGTGAACGGCAGTACGGAGAGACGGTCGTGCACGTGTATCGGGCCGGCGGCCAGCCGGCGGTACCGACAGAGGGCGAGGGATCATGAAGCCGAAGCGCGTCGCACTGTTTCCGGGCAGCTTCGACCCGTTCACGAACGGTCATCTGGACTTGGCGCGCCGTGCCTCGGTGCTGTTCGACCGGGTCGTCATCGCGGTCGCGCACAACTCGTCCAAGTCCGGGCTGTTCACGCCGGACGAACGGGTCGAGATGATCGAACATGCGGTGCGTGATATCCCGGGCACTTCGGCCATGTACTTCTCCGGCCTGCTCGTGGACTGCGCGCGTGCCATCGGGGCGCAGGCCATCATCCGGGGGCTGCGCGCCGTGAGTGATTTCGAGTTCGAGTTCCAGATGGCACTCATGAACCGCCGGCTCGCTCCGGCGCTCGAAGTGGCATTCCTCATGCCGAGCCAGGAGTTCACGTACCTGAACTCGACGCTGGTGAAGGAAGTCGCCCGCCACGGTGGCCGGATCCGCGGTCTGGTGCCGGCACTGGTGGAGGAGCGCCTGCTCGAGAAGTTCGCGGAGTCGCGCGCCGCGTCGCGGGCTGCCTCTCGCGCCACCGCCCGCTGGGCGAAGACGGGGGCGAAGCAGCGATGAGCCGCACGCTCGACCGGATCCGCAAGCTCGCCACGGCCCAGCCGCGCCGACTGCTGCTGGCCGAAGCGGGTGATCCGCGCATCGTCGGCGCCGGCGCGCGGCTGGCGCGCGAGGGCGTGGCGCGCGTCACGCTGGTCGGCGATCCCGACGAGGGACGCGCCACGGCCCGGCGCGCCGATGTCACGCCGGGCGGCGTGGATTTCCGGGATTCGCGCGACGGCGCGCTCATCGCGCGCACGCGTGCGGCGCTGACGGCGTCGCGCGGTTCCAAGCTGTCCGCCAGCGACCTCGAGCGTCATGCCGCCGACCCGTTGTTCCAGGCGGCCATGCTGGTGCGTGAGGGCGAGGCCGATACGTTCGTCGCCGGCGCGGTGCGCACCACCGCGGATGTCCTGCGTGCCGCATTGTGGCTGATCGGACTTGCGCCGGGTGTCAAGAGCGTGAGCAGCTTCTTCCTCATGGTGCTGCCTGGCGCCGGCCGCTTCGGCACCGGGGCCGGAGGCCCCGGCACTCCAACCGAGCGCGTCCTGACGTTCGCCGACTGCGCCGTGCTGCCCGATCCCACGGCCGAGCAACTAGCGGAGATCGCCTGCCTCGCCGCCGACCGCCACCGGCTCCTCACGCAGGAAGTCCCGCATGTCGCGATGCTGTCGTTCTCGACCCGCGGCAGTTCCGCGCATCCGCACGTCGACAAGGTGCGCACCGCGACCGCGCTGGCTCGTGCACGCCGGCCCGACCTGCACATCGATGGCGAGTTGCAGGCCGATGCCGCGCTCGTGCCCGATGTCGGCCAGCGCAAGGCGGCCGATTCCGTGGTCGCGGGTCACGCCAACGTGCTCGTGTTCCCGAACCTCGACGCCGGCAACATCAGCTACAAGCTCGTGCAGCGGCTCGGCGGCGCGACCGCCGTTGGCCCCATGCTGCAGGGGCTCGCACGCCAGGCCAACGACCTGTCGCGCGGTTGTTCCATCGACGACGTGGTCGAGGTCGGCACCATCGCCTGTGTGCTCGCGGGCGAGCCCGCCGCGACGCCGCGCGTCTGACGCATCTTCCCGGAGGAAGTCATGCCCACCTACGTGTATCGCTGCACCAAGGGGCACACGTTCGAACTGTTCCATGCCATCTCGGACGAGACACCCAAGAAGTGCACGAAGTGCCGCTCCGGCGCCAAACGCGTCCCGGCGGGCGGTTCAGGGGTCCTGTTCAAGGGATCGGGTTTCTACCAGACCGACTACCGCAGCTCGTCCTACAAGGAAGGCGCCAAGAAAGAGAAGGGCAGCTCGCCAGGCACGGCCGCGACCGGTGGCACTGCGCCGTCGCCGAGCGCCGGCGGTGGATCCACCGGCTCGGCTGGTGCCGCTCCTGGCGGCGCCTCCAAGAAGTCCGGCGAGTGAGCCGCACGTGACTCCGACCCTGACCGCGCTCCTGCTCCGTTCGCACGGCGGCAGCGTGCTGCCGGCACCTGGCGCGACCATCGAGTGGCGACCCGACCACGTGGTGCTCGATGACACCGACGGCACCGTGGCCGCACTCGAGTTCGAGGCCACCGGAGCGCGGCGCGTGACCTGCGAGCTCGCGCTGCTCGCACCGCAGCGTGAAGCCAGCGGTCCGGACGATGTCGAGGACCTGCGCTTCCTGCAGAGCTTCGCCAGTGCGGCAGGCGCGCACTTCACCCGGCCCGGCGCCGGCACCGCCGCTGCGATCCATCGCCGCCGCTTCGCCATGCCGGGGCGCGTGCTCGCCAGTTCGGTGCCGGCAGCGGCCGCCGCTGGCGCGCTCGGCATGCTGGCGCTGCCCGCTTCCGCGCTCGAGTGCGCCGCGGCCATGGC
>JANMAX010000102.1:0-13997 GCA_031360075.1 bacterium
TCCGCGTGCCCGATCGTCCCGCACTCTACCCTCTTCCCGCGAGCCTCATGAGATGAGCATCGTATCGCTTAGCATCGTATCGCCGTGCATCGTATCGCCGAGCATCAGCAGATGAGCGCCACCGTCTGCCGCGCCGACCTGAACGTCGCCGACATGGACCGGCACCACTACGCCGACCACGCGCTGACCATCGCCCGCCATCCGTCCGAGACCGACGAGCGCATGATGGTACGCACGCTGGCATTCGCGCTGCACTCGCACGAGCGCCTGGCGTTCGGTCGCGGCATCGGCACCGCAGATGAGCCCGATCTGTGGCTGCACGACCTCACCGGGCGCACCGAGTTGTGGATCGACGTGGGCCAGCCCGACGACAAGCGTGTGCGCAAGGCATGCTCCGTGAGCGAACGCGTCGTGGTGTACACGTACGGTGGCCGCACCAGCGATGTGTGGTGGGCCAGGACCGGGCCGGAGTTGAAGCGCTTCGAGAACCTCGAGGTGATCGCACTGTCGGCCGCCACCACCGAAGCGC
Organism: bacterium; assembly: GCA_031360075.1. Taxonomy (GTDB): domain Bacteria; phylum Eisenbacteria; class RBG-16-71-46; order RBG-16-71-46; family RBG-16-71-46; genus JAIOPA01. The sequence continues at coordinate 530 of JANMAX010000102.1, forward strand.
TCACCGAGATGGCCGGGCGCAGCATGTCGCTGCAGCTCACCATCCAGGATGGCGAGGCGTGGTTCGCGTGCGGCGACGAGCGCATCGTGGTCGAGCGCACGTGGCTCAAGGGCGCGCCGCGGAGTTAGGCGCTACGCCGCGCCCGGTCGGACATCACCGCCTGCACCGGGCCGGGCCATCAGGCGTTCGCTCTCGCCCGCCCCACCTCCGGGTCGGCGCTCGTGACCGGCATGGAGCAGTGCCGCGAGCGCCGCCGCGTTCAGCCGTTCGGTTCCGCCGTGTCCGCCGGCGCGTCCATCTCAGCGCCTTCCTCGGGCATGAACTCCTCGATCGGCGCACCCTGACCCGGGTTCTCGGCCGCGCGTGCGCGCTTGTTCGCCTTGGCCTCGCGCTTTTCCTGCGCCTTCATCTTGCGCTTCTGTTCCTTCTGCGACTTCAAGAAAGACGGTCGTTTGGTGCCAGCCATGCAGGACCTCTTGGGCGCTCCTCGGCAGCAGGAGTCGGGATGACGCACTCGGAGCTCGACGGCTCCCGGCACGAGGCACTCGCTGCCGTGCCCCTACCATACCCCTTGTGGGGGCTTCCCGTCGCGGTGGCAGCCGGGACCATGCGCCCGAACCGCGGGCTGGCCGTGGACGGGCGCGAATTCGGTGGTTGCATCGCAGGCTCGCGACGCACTCCCGTCGGGCGTTGGTGCGGCACGTGTTCGGGGATCGGGAGCGGACCCGCATCGAGATCCGCTGTGCAGCCGGCGACCTGCGCAGCCGCGCGCCCCCCGAGCGGCTGGGCTTCCGCCTGCAAGGGACGGTGGGCGAGGCCGGGTGGTTGTACGACCGCTTCGTGGACCACGTGGCATACGGACGCTTTCGCACGGAGTGGGGCGCGAGGGACTGAGCGCGGCGGTCGGGCCGGCACGACCGGGTGGAAACCGCACGGCGCACGGCGTAAGCCGCACGTGCCTCCGAGAGCTGGCTGGTGGGCCGCACGCCCGCGCGGCCGCAATGGCGTTCCGGATGTTTCGATTGGAGGCGGCGCCCGGATTCGAACCGGGGAATAAGGGATTTGCAGTCCCTCGCCTTACCACTTGGCCACGCCGCCTCATAGGGGCGGGAACGATAGCATTCCCTCCCGCCCCACGCCAAGGATGAGGGCACAACGCACATACTGCCCCGGCAACGCCCTTGATTGTTCAAGAGCGCGCCGCGGCGGCGCGATCACCTATCCGGCGGCCCCAGCCACGGCCATCCGCACGCCAGCGCTCGCGGCGTGCGACGTTCGATGCTAATGCCTCAGCGCATCACTTGGGCCACAGCCACCCGAACGTACCTGCGGTCACCAGCGCGTACACGAGACCGTCGAGAGTGTTGCGGAACACGGTCCCCACCGACTTGCCCATCCAGATGGCGTCCTGCCACAGGGCCAGCGAGTAACCCGCGAACGCCACCGTGCTCACGAAGCGGAACACCTTCATGTAGTGGGCACCAGGTCCGAGCGCCAGGCCGGCCACGTAGCCAGCGACCAGGCTCACGACCAGGCTGTACAGGAACCAGTTGAGCAGGCTGGGGCCCATGTTCGGCAACCCGGGCTTCATGAACCGGATGTGGAACACCGGGCCCTTGGCGCGCTTGTCCTTGAACTCGGCCGAACTCATGGCGGCCATGTTCGCCGGCTTCGGCGCGGCGTAGTCGCCCGCCGGAACGTTGAACTTGCGCAGCGCATCCATCACACCGGCTTCGTCGGGGAGCGCACGGTAGTCGTTGGCATGGTAGCTGAGCGCCATGTGGATCACCGAACTCACCACGAACACGATCACGGCTGAAACCACGACCGGCAACAACAACATCGTGACAGGAACCATCGCAGCCTCCTGCGGGAACGGGACGGACGTCGCGCGCGGGTGCGGCAACATGGATGCGGTGCCGCCGGGCAGTCTAGGCGCGAAGCGGCCGTCGGAGAAGCACGAACTGTCCACGGTCGCACACGCCCGCGGTCGGGTGCGTGCTGGAGGCAGCCGCGGGTGTGGCCCAGCACCGGACCGAGATGTGCGGGGCGGCCGGTGACCGATCGCACGTTTGTGGGCTTCGTGCCCAGCGCCGGTTCAGATCCGCCCTGCCGCATCGCCACGTCCGCCAGCCCTCGACGACGCGCGTGCACCGCAGTTCGTCCGTGACGCCCCCCTCGACCTTCTCAGCCCGCGCCGGCCGCCTGTGCAACTGGCGCGCATGCCATGCTCAGCGCCCGACCCGCGCCTCGCGCCCGAATCGCGCCAGCAGCGATTCCTCCCCGATCACCACCAGTTGGCTGCGCGCCCGGCTCGCGCCCACGTACAGCATGGGCGCGAACTCGCAGTAGTCCACCGGGTCCATGCGCACGAGCACGATGACGTCGCGCTCGAGTCCCTTGAAGCGCGTCACGCTCTCGACCAGCACGCGCGCACGGTCGTCGTCGTGCTCCGTCGTGACCTCGAACGCGCCGATGCGGCCGGCCTGGAGTAACCCGGGTACAGCTCGCCGGCTCGACACCAGTACCGCGATGCTGCCCGGCGGCACGTTGTCGTCGCGGATCAGCCGGTGCAGCACGCGGCTCAGCGCGCGCGACTGCTCGCGCGCGCCCGCCGCCACGACGAACTCGGGAGGGCGGCCCTCGGGACCCGTGGCCTTGGTGCGCGTGCCCCCCGACAGTCGGCCCATGACCTCATGGATCGCCTGCGTGTTGCGGCGGTTCTCGGTCATCCCGTAGGGCACCATGCCGCGCTCGGGCCACGCACTCGCCTCACGGTAGATGGCCTGTGTCTCGTCCTGGAACACGTAGAGCACGCTGCCGTCGCGCTCCTCCAGCACCAGCTCGAGTGCGGCGCGGTCGTTGGCACTGAAGTCCTGACCCTCGTCGACCACGATGGCCTCGTAGCGGTCCGGGACCGTGGTGAGCGCGTCCAGCAGCAGCGCCGGCAGCTCTTCGCGGAAGAACGCGTTCGCGAGCCCCGGGCGCGTCAGTTCCGGCACGGTTCGCCCGGCGCGGCGTGCGAACTCGGCGCACAGTTCGTGGAACGTCATCACGCCCAAGCCCTCGATGCGGCCGACGCTGGCGCGGAGGTACTGAGCGAGTGGCAGGTTGAAGCAGGTGAACAGCGTGCGATAACCGTGGTCGCGGGCCAGACGCTTGGCCTTCTCGACCGCGAGCAGGGTCTTGCCGGTGCCGGCGCCGCCCGTCACCACCACGCGACGGTTGCGCGACAGTCCGTCCAGCACGTGGAACTGCGTTTCGGTCAGCTCGATGATGCGGCGCGTGTCCTCGGCGATGGCGCGCCCGAGCGGCACGCGCATCTCGAAGGAGTTCGCGAGCACTCCAGTGACGATGCGCACGCCGTCATCGCCCAGCGCCCGGCGGCCATCGGGACGGGCCCAGAAATGCGCGATCGCCGGCAGCCGTTCCGCCAGGCGCGCGAGGTCCCCGTAGGGCAGCAGGATGTCGCGGGGCGCGTCGGCGGCCACGATGCCGTCGGGTAGCGCGCAGTCCGGGAAGACGACCGCATAGCCGAACGGGACACCGTCGCCGGGCCAGCGTGGGTGCTCGCGCAGCTTGTGCTCGATGTGGTGCCGATTGTGCTGCGCTTGGGCCGCCGGGCTGCGGTCCAGCTCGTGCACGGCGCCGTGCATGGATTCACTCGACCAGCGCCCGTTCTCAACGCGCAGCACGCCACCTTTCACCTCGAGCACGACCACGCCGTGTTCGGGATGCGCCAGCACGAAATCGGCCTCGCCTTTGGCCGCCCCATCGCCGCGCCGCTTGAGCACCCATCCGACCCACGCGAACACGCTCCAGCGGTCGTCCAGTTGGTCGCGCAGCGCCTCGTAGGTCGCGCACTCGGCGTCGAGCCAGGCAGAATCACGCACCGGCTGCGGAATGCGGTCGGGGTACATGCGGGCCATGGGCGTATCCTCGGGGACGCAAGCCAAGCTCGGACCGGGCGAACAGGACGCCGAAGCGCCACACCGGCGCGAGTATAGCCCCGGAGCCAGGCGACTCCGATGCAAACCCGCGAATCCGACCCACCACGCTGTCCAGCACCGGGGAGCCCACCATGTCGCGCTCGCACGGCCTGTCCAAGTCGCGTTACACGAGCGGGCTGCAGTGCCACAAGCAGCTGTGGTGGCGCACGCACGAGCCCAAGGCTCCCGAACTGCTGCCCGAGCCCGCGCTGCAGGCGGTGTACGACAACGGCACGCACGTCGGCCAAGTGGCGCGGACGTACTTCCCGGGCGGCGTGCTCATCGACCGGCCGTTCGCCGAGTTCGACGCCCGGCTCGCGGACACGCAGCGAGAGATCGCCGCGGGCGCCAAAGTGCTTTACGAAGCCTCGTTCGTCGCGGACGGCGTGTTCGTGGCGGTGGACGTGCTGATCCGCGAGGGCCGCGGCTGGCGCGTTGTCGAGGTCAAGTCGAGCACGCAGTTGAAGCCGCCGTACATCCCCGATGCCGCCATCCAGGTGCACGTCCTGCGGCGCGCCGGGCTCACCGTTATGGGTGCCGACATCATGGTGCTGAACCGCGCCTGCACGCACCCGGACCTGTCGAACCTGTTCCAGCGTCTGGATGTCAGCGACCAGGTCGAGAGCATGCTCGAACAGGTCCCGGGCGAGGTCGCGCGCCAGCTCGCCATGCTCGCGGGCGAGTTGCCCGAAGTGCCGGTCGGCCCGCACTGCCGGCAGCCCTACCCATGTCCGTTCACCGCGCGCTGCTGGCCCGAACTGCCGCCGCATCATGTGAGCACGCTCTACAACAGCTGGCGTGCCGTGCCGGAACTGCTCGAACAGGGCTACGTCACGATCGCGGACCTGCCCGCGAACATCAAGCTGAACGCTCAAGCCGGTCGCCAGCGCCGCGCCGTGCAATCCGGCGGGCTGATCTTCGAGGGCCCGTTGGCGAAGGCGCTCGATCGTTTCGCCGGCCCGCTGGCGTTCTTGGACTTCGAGACCGTGCAGCCGGCGATCCCGGTGTGGCCCGGCTGCCACCCGTACGATGCCGTGCCCGTGCAGTTCAGCTGCCATCGCGAGCGCGCGGACGGCGCGCTCGAGCACCTCGAATGGCTGACCGAGGGCCCGGACGATCCGCGCCACGAACTGGGCACGCGCGTCATCGACGCTTGCCGCGGAGCGCGCACCGTGGTGGCGTACAACATGTCGTTCGAGAAGGGCTGCCTGGAGCGGCTGGCGGTGAGTTCGCCCGCACTGGCGCCCGGCCTGCTCGATGTCGTCGCACGGCTCGCCGACCCGCTGCCAGTGGTGCGCGAGCACGTCTACCACCCGGCGTTCGGCGGCAGCTTCAGCCTTAAGGCGGTGCTGCCGGCCCTCGTGCCCGGCCTGAGCTACGACGGACTCCCCATCGCCGAAGGGGTCGCGGCCAGTGCGGCACTGGAGCAGTTGCTGTTCGCCGGCGACGCGCTGCCGGCGGGCGAGCGAGCGCGGCTCCGTACCGCGTTGCTCGCCTATTGCGAGCGCGACACGCTAGCGCTGGTGCGGCTGTTGGACCGGCTCCGCTCACTCGCGGGCCGCTGAAGCCAGCCGCGCCGCCGAGCGCAGCTCGGCGCAACTCAGCGCAGCGCGCCGAGTCTTGCGTCCAGCGCGTACAGGTCGGCCAGGCGTTCCACCCCCGGCACGCCATCCGGCGCGCCTGCGCCTCCCACCCACAGCGCGACACGTGGCGGCATCTGGGTGCGCAGCTCGGTGAGCCGGGCGCGGGCGGTGTCGTGATCGAACGCGGCCGAGACGCTCACGGCGACCGCCTCGGTACGCGGCCCCTCCGCCGCGCGCGCGGTCTCGGTGAGCGGCGTGTCGGCGCCCAGGTAGATGACGCGGCGCCCGCGCAGCGCCAGCACCAGCGACGCCATGAGTAGCCCGCCCTCGTGCTGGTCGGCGGGCAGCGCGGCCGCGACCACGCGCGGACCGGCCGCCGCATGGTCGTAGGGCTGCCGCAGTTCACGCAGGAGTCCGCCGACGCAGGCGGCGGCGAAGTGCTCGTGACGAACCTCGAGTGCTTGCGTGTGCCACGCCACACCCACCTCGACCATCAGTGGACCAGCGACCTCGGTGAGGAATCGCATGGGACCCGAGCGTGCCCACTCGAGACGCAACTCCCCAAGCAACGTCCCGCCGTCGAGACGGCGCACCGCGCGCATGAGCACCGCGTGTCCGCGCTCCTCGGGGCCGGCGGTCGACGCCAATGACTCGGACCCCGACCGCTCACGGGATCGGGACAGGACGGCGAGCGCGTCGAGTTGTTGGTCCTGGAGCACGAGCAGGTTCGCGGCGCGGTGGCCGTGCTGGAGCAGGAACGTCACCTGGCGCAAACGCGACACGCAATCGGCCGGGTAGAGCCGGTGCCCGGATGCGCGGCGCAGCGGGACTGGCTGCCCGTAGCGGCGCTCCCACGTGCGCAGGGTCGGGACCGGTATTCCGGTCTCTCGCGACAAGGTACCGATCGTCAGCAGCCCCGGGCCGGGGATGGCGCGTGGGATGGTCGGGATCGTATCCATGGCCTTGGACCTCGTGGACTTGGTGACGTGAGTTCGCGCAGCGCCACCCGGTGCACCGCCTTCGTGTGTCAGCGGGTTGTGGCCGGATGGACGGCATGCGTACCCTGAGAATAGGCGATTTCGGCTACGTTTTGAATAGCTTATTTTTAAGGCATGGTCATGATCTTGAAACCAACAAAATAAAGCCAAAGCATTGTTATTAAAGACTTAACGCGTTTTACATTATTTCTGTTCAGTTGTTGGTTGAACACATAAACGCGATGGAATACACTCATCCAGCGGCGGGTTGGGTCAGCGACGCGCGTCACCTCCGGGTGGCGGCGGTCCCCCGGGGGGGGGAGGCCGCGAGCGTACGGGGTGCCGGGTCGGGGAAGATGTGGACTCGGCACCCCACCTTCCGCAGCATTCCTTCCGAGAAACGAGATCCGCATGCGCACGCACCCTGTCTCGACCCTCGCCTGCATGCTGCTGCTCGGCACCCTTCTCGCGACCGTCACGTCCGCCACGCCGCGGGGCACTCGCACGAAGGACGTCCGAGCGAACGTAGCGAGTGTCAGGGGAGCAAGCCCCAAGGAGTCACGCCAAGTGAGCACCGCGACGATCCATGACTTCAAGGTGGTCACCATCGATGGCGCGACCCAGTCGCTCGGCGACTTCAAGGGGCGCACGCTGCTCATCGTGAACACGGCGTCGCGCTGCGGCTTCACGCCCCAGTACGAGTCGCTCGAGGCGCTCCATGGCAAGTACCGCGAGCGCGGCTTCGAGGTGCTGGCGTTCCCGGCCAACGACTTCATGGGGCAGGAGCCTGGCACGAACGAGGAGATCCAGACGTTCTGCAGCACGCGCTTCCACACGACGTTCCCGCTGTTCGCGAAGCTCAGCGTCAAGGGCAGGCACATGGCGCCGCTCTACCAGTACCTCACGAAGGATTCGCCGTTCCCCGGTGCCATCCCATGGAACTTCACCAAGTTCCTGGTCGGCCCGGACGGTCAGGTGGCGGCGCGCTTCGCTCCGAATGTGGACCCGCGCTCACCCAAGGTCACCGCAGCCATCGAGCGCCTGCTGCCCGCGGCGCACTGAGCCCCGGCGCACTGAGCTGAGCCGCGCCGCGCCGCACGCCGGAGAGCGATCCCCCGCCACGCGCTGCGTCCGGGTTGCGCGGTCGCGACCCGGACGCACGACTGAAGCGCGACTACCGCACCGCCCGCCAGTCGGCGAGCAACACCCCGGGCTCGGTGCCAAGTCCGACGCGGCGTTCCCGCACGCGGCCGGCCGAGTCCACCACGGCGATGACCGCCGAGTGCGCGATGCCACCGTCCGCCCCACCCTGCCACGCCACGCCAAGCGCCGCCGCGAGCGGCGGCAGTGCCGCGGCATCGGACACCAGGAGCGTCCAGCGTCCGGGGTCCAGGCCGTGCGTCTCGGCGAACGCGCGCAACGTCGCGGGTGTGTCGTGCGCCGGGTCGAGCGAGAACAGCACGAACCGCGGCCGCGGATCGCCCGCATCGCGCTCGAGGCGCTGCAACTGCGCCACCACCCGCGGGCACACCGTGGTGCAGCGCGTGTACAGCATGCTCGCCACGAATGGCTGGCCGCGCAGCTCCGCAAGTGTGCGCGACGCACCGGCGGCGTCGGTGAAGCGTCCCGAGATCGCGGTGAGCGGCGCCCCGGTCACGGCGTGAGCGCGGCCCGCGGCCTGCTCCTCGGACACCCCGCTACTGCCCGAGGACTCCCCCGCCGTCCCGTGCGTGACGCCGGCCCGGCCGGCGAAACCGCCCATCCAGCCGAGCCGTCCGGCCACGAGCACGCCGACCAGCACCACCATGAACACGAGTCGCAGCGCATGCATGCGGTTCATCGCGGGCCCACCCCCGTGGCCGGCCTCAATCGAACTCCGCACGTGGATCGGCCGGCACCTGGTCGATGCCGACACGCCCGACCTCGATGTCGGCCCGCGCGTAGCTCTCGCCCTTCATCTTGTAGCCGGATAACCGTCGCAGCATGGCCAACTGCCCGGTGTGCGTGAGCGCATCGGCGAGCCCGCCCTGGAAGACGCGTGCCGGCTCGAACGCGATCGACGCCCCGGAGGCCAGGTAGTGGTCGACGGCCGCCAATGCCGTGAAGAAGCGCGCGATCTCGGCGTCCCATTCCAGCGGGACCGCGCTGGTCCACTGCGGCTTGCCTTGCAGCATGCGCAACACCCAGTCCATGAGGTCGCCCATGTGCGCCACGATCTCCACGACGCTCGGGGATCCCGGCGCGCTGCGGTAGGCGCCGAATGCCGCCGGTGTGCCACGCACGGTCTTGCCCGCACGGTAGGCGAGCGTCGCGAGCGTATGTCGCAGGAACAACCGCGTCGTCGGGTCATCCGCGGGAATCGTGGTCACGAGAGTCTCCTTGCGGCCGGGCAGCGGCCGGGCAACGGGCGCAGCAGCGACGCGCGGCCAGCCGAGCCGGTGTTCCATCAGGTGGCCTCGGCCCGGCAACTCGAGCCCGGCAGCTCGAGCCCCGCGGCGCGAGCCCGGCCGCTCGAGCCCCGAATCGCGGGCCCGCACCGTTCAGGCCCGAGCATCTTCGGCCGCGCGCGCTTGTGGTGCAAACCCGCGGCCGCTAGCCTGAGCGGTACACGGGGGCGCCTGGCGCTGTCAGCGCCCCGTTTCTCATGGAGGAGAACCGTGCACTTGAACATCCGCCGAATCGCCGCCGTCATCACCGCACTGCTGCCACTCGCCTCGGCCACCCCGGCCCATGCCGGCAAGACCTGGGGCTTCCAGATGTGGGCCGCCACCACGTACGTGGCTCCGCTCTCCGAGACCGACCAGAACGTCGGCGGGATCACCTCCGCAATCAAGGCCTCGAACGAGATGGGCTACCAGTTCGGCGCCGAGTTCCGCTCGGGTCTGGTCGGGCTGGCGTTCGACTACCTGCACGCGCGCCACGACATCGAGCGCAGCAATTCCGGGTTGCTGGGTGCGGCGGACTTCAACCCCATCAGCGCCACGCTCGCCCTGCACCTGCCGACGCCGGTCCTCGAACTGTCCGCCGGCCCGACCGTGTCGTACGTAAACTGGGGCGATCTCGACCTGAGCTCGGGCGGCAAGCAGACGATCGACGCGAATCTCGGCTACGGCATCTCGGTCGGCGCCGACCTGCCCATGGGACGCTCGCTGGCCATCTCGGGCGGCATACGCTGGCTGAAGCTCAAGGCCGAGCCCAACGGCGGCACCGCCGTCACGGTCGACCCGCTCATCACGCGCATCGGCCTGGCGCTGCGCTTCTGACGACCGCGGTGCGCGCGGCGCGAGCGCGCGGCGACCGCGTGCGTCATGCCCTGCTGTTCGCCGTGTGCATGGCATCGTGGCCCGCGCCTTCGCATGCGGCTGACGCGCCAGCCGCCGCGGGGCGGACGCTCGCGATTCGCGGCATCCGGCTCTATGTCGAGACCGAGGGCCACGGCCCACCGCTGCTCCTGCTGCATGGCGGAGCCGGCAACGGCATGCAGTTCGAGAAGCAGCGCACCGAGTTCGCGCGCTCGCACCTGATCATCATACCGGATTGTCGCGCGCAGGGACGCAGCACAGACCGGCCGGGACCGCTCACCTACCATGACATGGCCGAGGATATGGTGGCGCTGCTCGACCGTCTCGGCGTCGGCCGGGTCGACGTCATGGGCTGGAGTGATGGCGGGAATATCGGGCTCGACCTCGCCATCCACCACCCCGGGCGCGTCGCACATCTGGTGACGTTCGGGGCCAACTTCGCACCCGACGGGCTCCAAGCGTCCGATCGGGCCTGGAACCGCACCGCGACCGCCGACAGCTTCGGCACCGGCATGCGTGACGGCTGGACGGCGCTCAATCCGCAGCCTGAGCACTACGAAGCGGCGATGAACAAGATCCTCGACATGTGGCGCACCCTGCCGCGCTTCACGGCGGCCGAGCTCGGCCACATCCAGGCCCGCACGTTGATCTGCGTGGGCGAGCATGATGTCGTCCGGGCCGAGCACACGGCAGAACTGGTGCGCCGCATTCCGGGCGCTGAAACGTGGACAGTGCCCGGCGCGTCCCACAGCGCGATGATCGAGCGCCCTGATCTGGTGAACCCGCGCGTGCTGGCGTTCCTCGCGACAACGGGCGTGCGCATCAAGGCCCGCAATCGCCGCAGCGCCCGTGCCCCGACGAGCCACGTCCCATGACGCACGGGCGTCACACGCCGCGGTGCGCGGACCGCCGCAGCCGCGAAACTCAATCCGTGCGCAGCAGCTGATCGACCGCGTCGCGAAGGTCCTGGGCCTGCAGGATGGGCTTGGCGATGTACTCGTCGAACCCCAGCCCCAGGTACAGCTCGCGCGCACCACTCATGGCGTCCGCGGTCAGCGCCACAACGCGGACCCCAGCCAGCGCCGGATCGGCTCGCAGGGCACGCAGGACCTGGGTGCCATCCATGCCCGGCAGCGAGATGTCCAGCAGGATCAAGTCGGGCGGCGCTTCGTGACAACCCAGGATGGCGTCCTGACCGCTCGCATACGCAACGACGTCGTACATGCCCTCGAGGATCGCTCCGACCAGCACCCGGTTGTCGGCATTGTCCTCGACCACGGCGACCTTGCGCCGGGCCAGCAGCGGTTCCGTCATGACGCCCTCCTGTGCGCGGATCGGTGCACGCCCGCCCCGCGCGGTCACCCGAGTGCGAACTCCTGTTCACTGGAACTGCCTCAGCCCGCCTCCCGGCCCGGCGGGAAGAGATAGATCGTGAATGTCGTCCCGACACCCACACGGCTCCACAGCTGCAGTCGGAAGCCAAGCGCCTCGCTCAACGAGCGCGAGATCGTGAGCCCCAGCCCGGTGCCAGCGTACCGTCGGGACAGACTGCCATCGCCCTGATGGAAGGCCACGAAGATGCGATCCTGCTGTTCGTATGAGATCCCGATGCCGGTGTCCTCGATCTCGAACCGCTCGGCCCGGCCCGTCACCGGGTCGGCGGCGACGCGCACCGTGATGTGGCCGGTCTCGGTGAACTTGACGGCATTGCCGACGATGTTCAAGAGCACCTGCTTCAGGCGGCGCGAGTCGGTGACCAGCGGCGCCAGCGGCTCGGGGAGATCGGCGCGCAACTCGAGCCCCTTCTGCTGCGCCTGTAACTCCAGCCGCGCAAGCACCGAGCCGACCAGTTCGGAAAGGTCGACGGGCTCACGCTCGAGATCGGTCTGGCCGGACTCGATCTTGGCCAGGTCGAGGATGTCGTTGACGAGGAACAGCAGGTCGCGGCCATTCGCCTGGATGCGCTCGAGGAACGAGCGATGGCGCGCCGACAGGTCGGAGGCCTCTTCGAGCATGACGCTCGTGAATCCGAGTACCGAGTTGAGAGGGGTGCGGAACTCGTGGCTCATGTTGGTGAGGAACCCGCTCTTGGCGCGGCTCGCAGCCTCGGCGAGCGCACGTGAGCGGTGCAGCTCGTCCTCGGCGGAGCGCAGCGCGCTGATGTCCCGCGCGACACTGTAGATGAGCCCGTTCGACTGATCGGCGACCGCGCTCCACAGCAGGTGGCGGTAGGAGCCGTCCTTGCAGCGGTAGCGATTCTCGAACGCCACCGTGATGTTGCCCTTGCCCAGGAGCCGCGCTTCGCTCAGCGTGCGTTCGCGGTCCTCGGGATGCACGAACTCGACATACGGGCGGCCCGTCAGGTCGCTGATCGTCCAGCCCAGGGTCGCCTCCCACGCCGGGTTCAGCTTCTTGAAGTAGCCCTCGAGCGTCGCGATGCACAGCATGTCGAGCGACAACGAGAAGAACTTGCGCATTTCCTCCTGCGCCGTCGCCACCGCCGACTGCAGCGGCACGAGTTGCACGCGATGCAGTTCGCTCTCGAGCATGCGCGTCAGATCGCCGAGTTGCTGGCGCTGCTGGTCGGTGAACCGCCGCGGTTTCTGGTCCATCAGGCACAACGTGCCGATCTTCTGACCGTCGAACGTGGTGATGGGGTGGCCGGCGTAGAACCGGATTGCCGCGGACCCGCATACGAGATCATGGTGATGGAAGCGCGGATCGTTGGCGGCATCCTCGATCACGAACGTCTCGTCCTGGAGCAACGCGTAGTTGCAGAACGAGCCGGCTCGCGGGATGCCGGGGAACGGCAGGCCGACGCGCGACTTGTACGACTGACGGTCGCGGTCGACGAGACTCATGGCCGCCATGGGCACGCCGAACAACTGGGCAGCAAGCCGGGTGATACGGTCGAACCGCTCCTCGGGGGGCGTATCGAGGAGGCAGAGCGAATGGAGCGCCGCGATCCGCGTCTCTTCGTTTGAGGCTGTCGTCGTCCTGGACAAGCCGGTCTCCGGATGGGCGTGGCGCATGACCCACCGAAGAGTTAGCACAATCCCGGGACCAAGGGGAACCAGTTTCGACCGGTCGCACGGCGGGCGCCGGGGTGCACGGCGAGTACCACCCATGGGGAGCGACCGGCTGGATGCGTTGCAGCGCTCCGATGCCATCCGGATCGCGACCGCACGACTTCATGCGACCGCGTCATCCGTCAGCCCTCGCAACGTCCGTCCGCTGGCCCGACCGGTTCATGAACCGTGAGCCGAGAGCGGCTGATGTCCGTGAAGCGCAAGCAGCCGGGACGGCCCGCGCGCCGTCGTGTTGCGACCACTACGAGGGGGGCCCTCGGCGAAGGCGGGGCGCAAGGCCGGCTCCGCGGCGACTCATGGCAGCCGGCCCGACAACAGCGCTGCCAGCGCGACCGCATCGATATTACCGCCGGACACGATGCACACAATCGGACCGTCGGGCAGCGAAGCCATCGGGCCCTGCGCCGTCCGTACCATGCCGTCACCCAGGGCCGCGGCGAGCGCGCACGCTCCGGCGCCCTCGGCCACCACGCAGACCCGTGACACCAGTGCGCGCACGGCATCGGCGACCGCCTCGAGCGGCACGAC
>JANMAX010000123.1:0-1632 GCA_031360075.1 bacterium
CGATGACGAACATCGCCAGCAACTACTCGACAGTCGCCCAGGGCTCGATCACGGCCGCGCGGCAGTGGTGCTTCCTGACCGCAGCGCTGAACAAGGCGGTGGCCAATATTTCAACGGGAGCCACGCTGCGATTCATGCTGACCAATACTTCCGACGGGCCGCTCGTGACGCCCTTCACGGTGAGCGCGCTGGCCGCGGAACCCGGGCTGGGCGAGAGCCCTGCGATCGCCTTCAGCGGCGTGGCGCCCGGCTTCCCCTATTCGGGCGTCGCCAATGTTGGGCCGGGGGACTCGGTAGCGGTCGAGGTATTCACCCGCTTCATTGAGCCGCGCCCCTTCCGCGCCTACAACATCGTGCTCGCGGCGGATGAAGACGGCGATGGCACGCCCGACGCGCAGGCCTCGGCGGTACTGCGCTACGCGCCGGACTCCATCGCTACTCTTGCGGTAGCCGCGCCGCGACCGGCGGTGCTCACGACATCGCTCTCGGTGGCGCCCAATCCTACGCGGGACAGGACGCTGCTCTCGTTCACGCTGCCCATACGGGGTCGCGTCGACATTGCGCTCTACGAGATCGCGGGCCGCCGCATCCAACAGGTGCTGGCCGAAGTCCGCGAGGCAGGCACCGGTTCGGTCGTGGTGGACTGCAGCGAACTGCCGCGCGGGATGTACCTGGTCCGCATGCGCACCGGCGGCGCGGTCGCGGCGCAGCGGCTAGTCATGTTGAAGTGACCGGGCGACGCAGCGCGTGAACCACGGGGCTAGCGAACGATCAGCTTGCGGCTGCGCGTGGCCGAGCCCGCGCTGAGGCGATAGAGGTACAGACCCGCCCGCAGGCGCTCCCCGCGATCGCTCCTGCCGTTCCATCGCACCGCGTACTCACCTGGCCGCAGTACTTCGCTGACCAGCGTGGCAACGCGCTGGCCGGTCACGCTGAACACGGTGAGTTCGCATTTCGCGGTTTGAGCCATGGTGTAGCGGATCGTCGTCCCGCCGGCGAAGGGGTTCGGGAAGTTCTGGGCGACGGCGAAGGCATAGGTGGTGGGTTGCCCCTCGGGATCGATCGGTACGGGCATCACGCGCACCGAGATTGAGACATTGTGCTGCGGCGTGTGTCCCGTGGTCACCGCGGGACCCTTGGCGCGCCGGGCGCCAGACCGCACTGACGGGCGCCCGAGGGGCTTCCATCCGGAGCCCGCGGCAGGGACGGGGGAGTGCACGAGACTGGTGGTTGCGGCCACGGGCGCAGGCGGAGCCAGGGCGTTGGCCGACCACGGAAGCGCGACCGCAGTGGTCAGCATGCAAACAACTGTGATCGCCCGTTTGGATCCGCGCTTCACTGGGCTTGTGCGCGCAGGCGGGAGTAGATCTGGGTCTGGACTGCCTGGCCACTGACCGCGGCCGAGATGACGCACACCAAGTTCTTTCCATGCAGCGGCTTGCCCGGGCCCATGGTGACAGCACCCGTGATCGTGCGTTCCTCGCCGGGCTCGAGCATCAACGAGTCGGGCTCGAAGCGGACCTTCGCCGCCTTGAGCAACTCGGCGTCGTCCGGTCGCAGCGTAGCTCCCGCGGATTCGAAGCTCATGGCACGCAACTCGACCGACACCCTGTGGTTCGATGTGTTGCGCAC
>JANMAX010000128.1:0-20429 GCA_031360075.1 bacterium
CTGGTGGCGATCGCCGCCATCGCGTTTGCCGGCATGTGTTACCTGACCGGTCACTTGAAGTTCAGCGAGTACCTGAACACCGGCTACCTGCCGTTCGCGGGTGAACTCACGGTGTTCTGTGCCGCGGTGCTCGGCGCCGCATTGGGTTTCCTCTGGTACAACTGCCATC
Organism: bacterium; assembly: GCA_031360075.1. Taxonomy (GTDB): domain Bacteria; phylum Eisenbacteria; class RBG-16-71-46; order RBG-16-71-46; family RBG-16-71-46; genus JAIOPA01. The sequence continues at coordinate 170 of JANMAX010000128.1, forward strand.
CCGCCGACGTCTTCATGGGCGACACCGGCTCGTTGGCACTCGGTGGTGCGCTCGGCGTGGTCGCGGTGCTCATCAAGCGCGAGTTCTGGCTCGTCCTCGTGGGCGGCGTGTTCGTGGCCGAGGCGCTGTCGGTGATGCTGCAGGTGACGTCTTTCAAACTGACCGGGAAGCGCATCCTGCGCATGTCACCCCTCCATCATCACTTCGAACTGATCGGGTGGCCCGAATCCCGGGTCGTCCTGCGCTTCTACCTGGTGGGTGCGCTGCTTGCGCTCCTGTCGTTGTCGACGTTCAAGTTCCAGTGAGTTCCGCCTTCCGGCATCCGCTCCCCGGCGACCGCGCTCTGGTCGCGGGTGCGGCGCGCAGCGGGATCGCGGCGGCGCGGCTGCTGCGCCGGCACGGTCTGGCGGTGACGTTGTGTGACCGCCGCAGCGTCGAAGCCGCACCCGAGGCCGCGCGCGCACTCGAGGCCGAGGGCGTGGCGTGTGCGTGGGGGCGGGACGACGCCGGCTTGCTCGCCGGTCACGACTTCGTGGTGTGGAGCCCGGGCATCGCCAGCGATCATCCGCTCGCCATCGCCGCCCGCGCCGCCGGTCTTCCGGTCATCGGCGAACTCGAACTCGGCTACCGCGCCGCGCACGCGCCGCTCATCTGCATCACCGGCACGAACGGCAAGAGCACCACCACCGATCTGGTCGGCACGCTGTTGCGCCGGGCGGGACGTGAGGTCGCGGTGTGCGGCAACATCGGCCGTGCCATCTGCGAAGTGGCCGAGAGCATCAGCCCGACCGGTGTGCTCGTCGTCGAGGTCTCGAGTTTCCAGCTGGAGACGGTCGAGCAGTTGCGGCCCGCGGTCGCGACGTGGCTCAATCTGACGCCCGACCATCTCGACCGCCATGGTTCCATCGAGAATTACGCCGCCCTGAAGCAGCGGTTGTTCGCACGCCAGACCGAGGCCGACTGGGCCGTGGTGAACGCCGACGACGGGGTGGTCGCGAGCCGGCGCGCTGGCGCGGGTCAGCCGGCCGAGTTCTCGGTCGCGCATGCCGTCGCCACCGGAGCGTTCTTCGAGGACGGTCAGCTGGTGCTGGCGCGACGGGGCGGCCGCGAGCGCCTCATGCCGCGCGCCGAGGTTCGGCTGCCGGGACCGCACAACCTCGCCAACGTGCTCGCCGCGCTCGCCACCGTGCTGCCGCTGGAGCCTGCGCCCGAAGTCCTCCGCAGCGTGCTGCGCGAATACGGCGGTCTCGAGCACCGGCTGGAGCCGGCGGGAGACTCGCACGGTGTCGCATTCGTCAATGACTCCAAGGCCACGAACACGGATTCCTTGCGCGTGGCGCTGCAGAGCTTCGCCGCCCCGGTCGTGCTCATCGCCGGCGGTCGCGACAAAGGCCAGGACTTCCGCCCGCTCGCCCCGCTCGTGAGGCAGGCGGCACGCCATCTGGTGCTGATCGGGGAGGGTGCTGGCGCCATGGCTGAGGCCTGGGGCGAGGTGCCGCACGAGCGGGCGGCGACGCTCGCGGACGCGGTGCGGCTGGCTTACGAGGCGGCTCGTCCGCACGGCGCGGTCGTGCTGCTCTCGCCGGGATGCGCTTCTTTCGATATGTTCCGGGACTACGAGGACCGTGGCCGCCGCTTCAAGGACGAAGTGACTCGGCTCACGGCTGGGGGGGTGAAGCCGTGAGGCGTGGAGATCGCTGGCTGGTGGGACTGGCCCTGTTGTTGACCGCCGTGGGTCTGGTGATGGTGTATTCGGCGGGCTCGTTCCATGCGTTCGTGCGCTATGGCGATTCCAACTACTTCCTCCGCCAGCAGCTGGCCCGCACCGTCATCGGGGTGCTCGCCCTGTTCGTGTGCTCGCGCATCAGCCTGCGCTGGCTCGAGACGGCGGCACCCTGGCTGCTCGGGATCGCCTGCGGCATGCTCGCCCTGGTCGTGGCCATCGGGCACATGTCGAACGGCGCGACGCGCTGGTTGCGCCTCGGCTTCATGTCGCTGCAGCCCACCGATTTCGGGCGCCTGGCCGCGGTCATCTTCCTGGCCTGGTGGCTCAAGCGCCGGCCCATCGCCGAACTCGGTTTCTGGCGCGGCATGGCCCCGCCGCTCGCCATGCTCGCGCTGGTCGCGCTGCTCATCCTGAAGCAGCCGAACCTCAGTTCCGCCGGCCTGCTGCTGATGACCGGCTTCGTGATGTTGTTCATGTCCGGTGCACCACTGCGGTTCCTGGGTGCGCCGATCGTGGCGGGGGCAGCCATCGTGTCGGTGGCGCTCGCGACGCATCCGTATATGATGACGCGTGTGAACACGTTCGTCGGCTTCGTGTTCGGCGGACAACTCGACCACCGAGGTGCGGGTTGGCAGCTCGACCAGTCGCTCATCGCGATCGGTTCGGGCGGCGTCCTCGGCCGCGGTCTCGGCGGCGGCATGCAGAAGCTGCTCTATCTGCCCGAAGCCCACACCGACTTCATCTTCTCGATCCTCGCCGAGGAACTGGGGCTCATCGGAGTCACGCTCCTGTTCGCGGTGATCGGTTTGTTCCTGTGGCGGGGCCTGCGGGCCGCCGCGCGCTCCTCTGAACCGTTCGCCAGCCTGCTGGCCGGCGGGCTCACCGTGCAGATCGGCCTCTACGCGCTCGCCAACCTGGCGGTCGCGACCGGCCTGGCCCCGACGACGGGGTTGCCGCTGCCGTTCGTGTCCTACGGCGGATCTGCACTCATGGTGAACCTCGCCGCTGCCGGACTGCTGTATCGCGTCAGCGCGATGAACGGTGATGAGGATGCGCTCGTGCGGCAGCGCTGGTCCCGGGAGGTGGCATGAAGATCCTCATCGCGGGCGGCGGTACTGGCGGGCATGTGTTCCCGGGCATCGCCGTGGCCGAGGAGTTGCAGGCGAGCTATCCCGAGGTCCAGGTGTTGTTCGTCGGTGGCAAGCAGGGCATCGAGGCGACCGCGGTGCCCGAGGCAGGTTTCCGGCTGCGCACGCTGTGGACTGCCGGCTTCCCGCGCCGGCGCTGGTGGCGCTGGCCGTGGGCCGCACTCGTCAACGTCTTCGGTTTGCTGCAGGCCATCCTGCTCATCCTCACCGAACGCCCGAAAGCCGTGCTCGGCACCGGCGGCTACGTGAGCGGTCCGGTGTCGCTGGCGGCCAAGCTGTTCGGCGTACCGCTTTTGTTGCAGGAGCAGAACAGCATCCCCGGGCTGACGAATCGCTGGCTGTCGCGGCTCGCCGACGAGGTCCACCTGTCGTTCCTCGAGGCGCGCAGCCACTTCCCGCGCCGCGATCACCTGAAGGTCACCGGCAATCCGGTGCGCTCGTACATCCTGTCGGGCGAGCGCGAGCCCGCTTTGCGCGAGTTCAAGCTCGACTCCCAGCGGCCGACGCTGTTCGTGTTCGGTGGCAGCCTGGGTGCCAAGCGCATCAATGCGGCCGCGGTCGACGCCCTGCGCCGGCTCAAGGACCGCGTCGACGTGCAGTGCATCCTGCAGACCGGCAAGGACGACTACGAGTCCATCAAGGCCATCGTCGACAAGGAACGCCTGCCCGCGACCGTTCTGCCGTTCGTGAAGAAGATGCACCTGGCTTATGCCGCCGCGGATCTCGTGGTGTGCCGTGCCGGTGCCATGACGCTGGCGGAGATCGCGGTCTGCGGCCGGCCCAGCATCCTCGTGCCGTACCCGTTCGCGGCGCATGACCACCAGCGGGTCAACGCCGCCAATCTCGCCGACCGCGGTGCCGCCGTCGTGATCGAGGACGGCGAGCTCACCGGCGAGCGGCTCGCCAAGGAACTCGCGCATCTTCTGGCCGACAAGACCGCGCTGTCGCGCATGTCGTCGAACGCCCGGCTGTTCGCTCGCCCCGACGCGGCGTCGCGCCTGGCGCGCTCGCTGGTGTCGTGGGCCGAGGGCAACGCCGGTGGGCCAGCACCCGATGAACAGGCCGAGGAGTATATCGACCGGAATGAAGTGAAGGAGGGGCGCTGATGTACGGCAGCACCCACCGCATCCACTTCATCGGCATCGGCGGCAGCGGCATGAGCGGCCTGGCCGAGGTGCTGCTCAACATGGGCTATCAGGTCAGCGGCAGTGACCTGAAGGCCACGGAGGTCACCGACCGCATCGTCAGCCTGGGTGGCCGCGTGTTCACCGGTCATGCAGCCTCGAATGTCGAGGGCTCGCAGGTCGTGGTGTACTCCTCGGCGGTCAAGCCCGACAATCCCGAACTGTCCGCGGCCCGCGCCGCCGGCGTCCCGGTCATCGCGCGCGCCGACATGCTGGCCGAGCTCATGCGCATGAAGTACGGCGTCGCCATCGGCGGCTCGCACGGCAAGACCACCACGACAAGCATGGTGGCGGCGGTGCTGCAACGCGGCGGACTGGACCCCACGATCGTCGTCGGCGGCCGGTTGAAGACGCTCGGTGCAAACGCCCAGTTGGGGCATGGCCGATTCCTCGTGGCCGAGGCCGACGAGAGCGACGGCTCGTTCCTGCGGCTGGCGCCGGCCGTGACCGTGATCACGAACATCGACCGCGAGCACCTGGACCACTACAAGGACCTGGATGACATCCGGCAGGCGTTCACGTACTTCGCGAACCGCGTGCCGTTCTATGGGGTCAGCGTGCTGTGCGTCGACGACGACAACGTCCGCGGCATCCTGCCCAACCTGACCAAGCGCCACATCCTCTATGGCACGCGTCCGGAAGCGGAGATCCGCGGCGTTGACCTGAAGCTGCTCCCGCACGGCTCGGTGTTCCAGGTCGAGGCCGCCGGCCGCATGCTCGGAACCGTCGAACTGAATGTGCCCGGCCGGCACAACGCGCTCAATGCCATGGCCGCGGTCGCCGTGGGGCTCGAGCTCGAGATCGCGTTCGCGCACATCGCCGAGGCGCTCGCGGGCTTCCGCGGGGTCGGGCGCCGTTTCGAGCTGCGTGGCGAGGCGGGTGGCGTCCGGGTCTACGACGACTACGGCCATCATCCCACCGAGATCGCCGCCACGCTGGCCGCCGCCAAGGGGCTCGGCGGGCGGGTGCTCGTGGTGTTCCAGCCGCACCGCTATTCGCGCACGGAAGCCCTGCGTGAGGAGTTCGGGCGCTGCTTCACGGATGCCGACCAGGCCTGGATCCTCGACGTCTATGCCGCGGGCGAACCGCCCATCCCGGGGATCAGCGGCAAGACCGTCGTGGACTCCGCCCATGCCAAGGGGGCAACCCACGTGCACTTCACCCCGAGCCATGCCGAGGCCGTCGAGGCCGCCGTGCGCGAGGCGCGTGCGGGTGACGTCCTCTTGACCTTGGGTGCCGGCGATGTCTCGAAGCTCGCGGACACGCTGCTCGCCAGCCTGCGACGCGCCGGCACCGTGGCGGGGGAGAGCCGATGACGCGCTATCAGGGCAAGGCTCTCGAGCGAGGGGTCCGGGACCGCCGCAGGGACCCGCGCAAGACCGGGCTGCCGGTCCAGAAGCCGCTGCGCGTCCTCATCGTCATGCTGGTGCTGGGCGTGCTGGCCATGCTGCCGTGGGCGGACCTGAGGAAGCGAGTGCTCATCGTCGACCGCATCCAGGTGAACGGGCTGCGCTACCTCGATGCGGGCAAGGTCCGCCAGCGCTCGGGGCTGAAGCTGGGGCAGGACCTGCTGTCGCTCGACCTCGACCGCGCGCGTCAGATGGTGCTGCTCGAACCGCGCATCGCCAGCGCGAGACTGCGACGCACGGGGCTGCGCGGGGTCGAGATCCGCGTGGTCGAGCGCGTGCCGGCGCTCGCGGTCGACCACGGCGAGCCGTGGGAGATCGATGCCGAAGGGGTGCTGCTCGAGCCGCTGCAGGCCGGTGTCGTGGCCGACGTGCCGCTGCTCGCTGGCCCGGATTTCTCGAGCCGGCGTCCCGGGAGCCAGGTCTTGACGCCCGCAGTGCGAAGAGGACTCGCGTGGACGGCGATTTTGAGCGACAATGCGCTCCGGCTCGCCGGACAGGTCTCGGAGGTGGACGTCTCCGATGCCCGCGTCACTCGACTCGTGCTGCTGAACGGTGTTCGAGTGGTCGGTCCGCCGTGGCCGAACGGTGCGCGACAGTTGTCGGGTCTGCGCGCCACACTCGCCGACCTCGCTGCCAAGGGCATGACGCCCCGAGAGGTCGACGTGCGTTTCAAGGACCAGATCGTCGTGCGCGGTGCCAAGCCCAGCAATCCGACCGCCACGACCACGACATCTCGCGAGAGTTGAAGCCACCGAGGGAGGGACCCCCATGGCGCAGGCAGCAAAGATCTATGCCGGACTGGATATCGGCACGACGAAGATCTCGTGCATCATCGCCGACCAGAGCGCCTCGGGTGAGCTGCGTATCGTCGGTGTGGGCAATGCCCCCAGTGAAGGCCTCCGGCGCGGCGCCGTGGTCGACCTCGAGAAGACCGTCGCGAGCATCACGCGCGCGGTCGAGGAAGCCGAGCGCATGGCAGGGGTGCAGGCCAAGGGCGTGCATGCCGGGATCGCCGGCGACCATATCCGCAGCCTGAACAGCCGTGGCGTGGTGGCGGTGTCGCGCAAGGACAACGAGATCCATGCCGCCGACGTGGCGCGCGTCATCGAGGCCGCCAAGGCCATCGCCATCCCGACCGACCGGGAGATCATCCACGTCATCCCCCAAGAGTTCATCGTGGACGATCAGGACGGCATCAAGGATCCGGTCGGCATGAGCGGCGTGCGCCTCGAGGCCGAGGTCCATATCATCACGGGTGCGGTGACGAGCGCGCGCAACATCTGCCGCGCCATCCAGCGCGCCGGCTTGAAGGTCTATGACCTGACGCTCGAGCCGCTGGCCTCCGCGGCCGCGGTGCTCGACGACGACGAGAAGGACCTCGGCGTCGTGCTGCTCGACCTCGGCGGCGGCACGACCGACGTCGCGGTGTTCCACGAAGGCGCGGTGCGGCACACCAGCATCATCCCGTTCGGCGGCGCCAACGTGACCAGCGATATCGCGATCGGGTTGCGCACACCGATCGACAAGGCCGAAGCCATCAAGATCCTGCACGGCTCCGCACTCGCGGCCATGGTGCACGGCGACGAGATGGTGAGTGTCTCGGGCGTCGGCGGACGTGGCGACAAGGAGATCTCGCGCCACGTGCTGGCCTCGATGATCGAGCCGCGCATGGAGGAGATCTTCGCGCTCGCCAACAAGGAAGTCCGCAAGAACCACTTCGCGCCCCTGATCGGCGGCGGCGTGGTGCTCACGGGTGGCACGTCGCTGCTGCCGGGCGCGGTCGAACTGGCCGAACAGGTGTTCGAGATGCCGGTCCGGTTGGGGCTGCCGCGCGGCCTCGGGGGGCTGTCCGCCAACGTCTGCGATCCGCGCTACTCGACCGGCGTGGGATTGGTGCTGCATGCGGCGCGTTCACAGGAAGGCACGGTCGACTTCGTCGAAATCGGGGCGTCCAAGACTCGGGCGCGGTTCGATCTTCGCGGCTGGTTCTCAGACCTGTTCTAGTCCATCACGCTGGGCGCTGCAGCGGGCATGAGGCCCGCGAGCCCGAACCAGGGAGGGTGCAAATGTCGACGTTCGAACTCGAGATCGACCGAAGCAACTCGGCCAAGCTCAAGGTCATCGGCTGTGGTGGGGCCGGCGGCAACGCCGTGAATCGCATGATCGGGGCAGGACTGCGCGGTGTGGAATTCATCGTCGCGAACACCGACATGCAGGCACTGGCGCAATCGCTGGCGCCGACGCGCATCCAGATCGGTGTGGGGACGACTCGCGGGCTGGGCTCGGGCGGCGATCCGTCCACGGGCCGGCGGTCGGCCGAGGAGGATGAAGCCGCGATCACCGAAGCGCTCGCCGATGCCGACATGGTGTTCATCACGGCCGGCATGGGCGGCGGCACGGGCACGGGTTCGGCTCCGGTGATCGCGCGGCTCGCGCGCCAGGCCGGCGCGCTCACCGTGGCGGTGGTCACGAAGCCGTTCGGCTTCGAGGGCCGCCGTCGTCAGCGCCAGGCCGAGGAGGGGCTCGCCGAACTGCGCGCCGAGGTCGACACGCTGCTGGTGATCCCGAACGAGCGCCTGTTGTCGGTCGTCGACAAGGCCACGTCGCTGTCCGAGGCGTTCGCGGTGGCCGACAACGTGCTGCTGCAGGCCACCAAGGGCATCTCGGAACTGGTCACCGTGCCGGGACTCGTGAATCTCGACTTCGCCGATGTCAAGAGCATCATGGCGTGCCGTGGCAATGCGCTCATGGGCACCGGGCGCGGCAGCGGCCCGAACCGGGCCGTCGACGCCGCCAGTCAGGCCGTGTCGAGCCCGTTGCTCGAGGATGTCTCGATCCATGGCGCCGAGGGCGTGCTCGTGAACATCACCGGCGGCCGTGACCTGACCCTGCACGAGGTCAACGAGGCGGCGCTGGTCGTGACTCAGGCCGCGGGTGAGGACGCCAACGTCATCTTCGGCGCGGTCATCGACCCGTCGCTCGATGGCGACCTGCTCATCACCGTGGTCGCGACTGGTTTCGGTGCGCACAGCGCCGGCATGAAGCTGGTCGAGCGCGCGCAGCGCAGCGCGCCCGCCGCGGCAGTGGCCGCCGCGGCCGCGGCCGCAGCGGGTGATGTCGACCTGTCGGGGCTGTCCGCTCCGGCGTGGCAGCGGCGCGAAGGCCGGCCGCAGTGGGGACGCACGGGCTCGCGCGGCGACTCGCTCGAGGTGCCGACGTTCCTGCGCCGTCAGATGGACTGAGTGCCATGGCGTTCCTGTCGTCGCTGGTGAAGTGGGGGCATACCCGCCGCTACAACGAGGGCATCCTCCACTTCAACCGCGGCGAGTTTGAGCGTGCCGCGGAGTGCTTCGAGAGCGTGCTGGAGGAAGTGCCGGATCCCAACGACCCGGATCACTGCCTGGCGCTCGTGCACGCCGCCGAAGCGCGAGCCAATCTGGGGCTGGCGTATCAGCAGGGCGGTGACTTCGCACGCGCCGAAGGGGAGTTCACGCGCGCGCTCGAGGAGAACCCGACGTTCCCGGACCTGCGCTACCAGCGTGCGCGCATCTACGAGCGCTCGGGGCGCACCGAGGAGGCCATCGCCGACCTGCAGCGTGCGCTCGACGAGCACCCGCACTACATGGAGGCGCACCTGCTGCTGGCGGTCTGCCTGGGTGGCCAGGGGGATCACGCGCGTTCGGCCGCGGAACTCGCCGAAGCGCTCGCGCTTGGGCTCGAGGCCCCGGAGTGGGTGACGCCGGAGGTCTCGAGGGAATGGACCGGGGAACAGTGGCGCCGGCTGTTGCCCGGCGGCTCCGACGCGCGCTCCGCACGCGGTCCGCTCGATGAGGCCCTGGCTCGGCAGCAGGCCGGCGACCTCGACGGCGCGATCGCCGCGCTGGCGCAAGCCGTGGCCGACAAACCCACCTACGCGGACCTGCGCTGCCGGCTGGCCGGCCTGTTCGTGGAGTCGCGCCGCTTCGACGATGCCCTCTTGCACCTGCGCGTGGCGTTGGAGCTGAACCCGCGCTATCTGGAAGCACGCATGGTCGCGGCCCGCGCCGAACTTGAGCGCGGTGACGCGGGTGCTGCGGAGGCACACGTCAGCGCTGCGCTCGATGCGAACCCGCAATATCCGGACCTGTGGTTCTGGCTCGGACTGGTGCGCTTCCGCGGCGGCAACCTGGAAGGCGCGCTCGAGCCACTCGAGAAGGCGGTCGACCTGAATCGCCAGTTCGCCCGCGCCCAGCGCTTGCTGGGACTGGTCTACCACGCGCTCGGCCGTCACGACGATGCGCTGCGCGCGGTGCGCCGCGGTTTCGCACGGGGCAGCGAGGCTCCGCAGGCGGCGCTGGCCGAATCGCAGATGCTCTATGAGTTGGGCGACCTGGCCGGCGCCGAGCAGTCCTTGCGCCGTGCGGTCGCGGTGAGCCCGGACTGGCCCGACCTGCAATTGGCGCTGGCCCGCGCGCTGCGTGCCCAGGACCGGCTCGAGGAAGCGGCGGTGGCCTACGAACGTGCGCTCGAGCTGAAGCCCGGCTACGACGTCGCGACGCTCGAACGCGCCGCCCTGGCGCTCGAGATGGGGCGGCCCGAAGTGGCCGAGGCCCGGCTCACGAGCCTGCTCGAACGCCGGCCGGGCTGGGCCGACGCGCACGCCCTGCTGGGTCGCGCGCGGTTGTCGCGCGCGGATGCCGCGGGCGCGGAGACCGCGCTGCGCGCCGCGCTCGGGATCCATCCGGGGTTCGCCGCCGCACGCGCCGATCTCGGCTGGGCGCTGCTGAGGCTGGGGCGCGCACTCGACGCCGACGCCGAATTCGCGCTGGCGCTCGAGCTCGATCCGCTGCACGCGCTGCCTCGCGAGCAGCTGGCGTGGCGTGAGTTGCTGACGTCGTCGCGCGTGGAGCCGGGGGAGCGGGGCTAGCCAGCGCGGGTGGCCGCGCGGCATGCGGCATGCGTAGTTGTGCGAGACCGCGGCTGCTGCCGCTCCGGGTGTATGCCTCTGGGTGCTCCTTGGACCGACCGGAGCCCGCCGCAATGAAGCGGCCCGGCTCCTCGCGGAACCGGGCCCGTACTGCTCACCGGGGACGTGCGCGTCAGACGGCGACGGCGGTCTTCGTCCCCCGGACGGCCTTCTCGACCTTGCCACTGCGGATGCAGCGCGTGCAGACCGCGACCTGCTTCGCGCGACCGTTCACCAGTGCACGGACGTTCTGGATGTTCGGCTTGAAGTTGCGCTTGGTGACGTTGTTGGCGTGGCTGACATTCTGGCCCGCCATGCGCATCTTGCCGCAAACGAAGCACTTCGCCATGGGAATCTCCTTGCAGAAACACGGCCCGCGGGGGGCTTGCGCACCCGTGGGCCTCGAGGTCATCAAGAGCCGGGAGACTATAGCCGGGAGCGGCCCTGCCTGTAAAGTAGCCGGGAGCCGCGTCATCCCGGCTGTCGGCCGCTCTTGGTGGGGCTTCTGCGGGCGGCTTCCCCGCGCGCCCCGGGGCCGCGTATGGTGCGGCCAGCCGCCCGAGGCTGCCCACCCATGACCACGACCCGCCCCACCGCTACCGCGCCTCCCCTGGATCCGCGCAGCCGCGTGCAGTTCCTGCCCGGCATCGGGCCGAACCGCGCGCTGGCGTTCGAGCGGCTCGGCATCGTCACGCTCGAGCACCTGGTGCGTCACTACCCGCGCACGTGGCTCGACGCCAGCCGGTTCGTGCCCGTGAAGGCGCTGCGCCCGGGGGAACTGCTCACCGTGATGGGCGAGGTCAAGCACGCCGCCGCGCTGCGTACGCGTGGCGGGCGGGGGGACTTCGCGGCGACGGTCAGCGATGGCACGGGCACGCTGCCGCTGTACTTCTTCGGGCAGTCGTGGCTCGCGCGCACACTCACGCCCGGTACGCGAGTCGTGGTGAGCGGCGAGCTCTCGGGCGGGCACGAGCGCCAGATGCTGAACCCGATGTTCGAGGTGCTCGAGGGCGATGTCGAGGACCTGCTGCACGCCGGCCGCCTGGTGCCGGTGCACGCGCTCACGCGTGGTGTCACCGCGCGAGGACTTCGGCAAGCGGTGCGACGCGCTCTCGATGCCGTCGCCGACACGGTCGCCGACCCGGTCCCGGCGCCTCTCGCGGCGGCGCACGGCATCCTGCCGCTCGGCACCGCGCTGCGCGACCTGCACTTCCCGCCCGATACCGCGGCACTCGAGGCCGCGCGAGCCCGGCTGGCGTTCGAGGAACTATTCCTGCTGCAGATGGTCATGGGCATCCGCCGCCGCGCACTGTCGGAAGAGGGCCGTGCATTGGCACTCGCGGGCCCGGGCGAACTGGCGGCCCGCGTGCGCGCGTCGCTGCCGTTCACGCTCACCGACGGCCAGGATGCCGCGGTCCGCGACATCACCGCGGACCTGGCGCGCCCGCGCCCCATGCACCGGCTGGTCGTCGGCGACGTCGGTAGCGGCAAGACGGTGGTCGCGCTGCTCGCCGCGTGCGCCGCGCTCGAGGCCGGCCAACAAGTGGCACTGCTCGCACCGACGGAGATCCTCGCTCGCCAGCACGGCGCCAGCCTGACTCGGCTCGCGACTGCCGCGGGCGTGCCCGTGGCCACGCTCACCGGCGCATCGACGGCCGCCGAGCGGCGCGCGCTGCAGGCGCGGCTGTCGGCTGGCGAGCCCCTGCTGGTGGTGGGCACGCATGCGCTGCTCGAGGACAAGCTCAAGTTCCCGTCGCTCGCGCTCGCCATCGTCGACGAGCAGCATCGTTTCGGGGTGCGCCAGCGTGCGGCGCTGGCGGCCAAGGGCGTGCTGCCGCACATGCTCGTGCTCACCGCGACGCCGATCCCGCGCACGCTCCAGCTGGCGTGGTTCGGCGACCTGGACCTGTCGGTGATCCGCGGCCGGCCGGCGGGCCGCGGACGTCTGGTGACGCGCCTGACCGACGAGGGCAAGTTCCCGCAGGTGATCGACTTCATGTCCAAGGAGCTCGCCGCCGGCCGTCAGGCCTACGTGGTCGTGCCCACCATCGAGGAAGGCGCACGCGCCGACCTGAAAGCGGCCGAGACCGAAGTGCAGCGCCTGCGCGCCCAACCACTGCTGGCGAAGTACCAGCTCGGGTTGCTGCACGGCCGCATGAAGCCCGACGACAAGCAGGCCGTGATGGATGCGTTCCGAAGCGGCCAGCTGCACGTGCTGGTCGCGACCACGGTCATCGAAGTCGGTGTCGACATCCCGAATGCCACGCTCATGGTGGTGGAGAACGCCGAGCGCTTCGGGCTCACGCAACTGCATCAGCTGCGCGGGCGCGTCGGGCGGGGCGAGCACCGTTCGGTGTGCGTGCTCGTGGCGGGCGGCATGGCGGGTGCCAAGTCGCGCGAGCGGCTGGCCATCATGGTGACCACTGATGACGGCTTCGAACTGGCCGAGGCCGATCTGCGGCTGCGCGGCCACGGCGAACTGTGGGGCACCCGGCAAGCGGGACTGCCCGACTTGAAACTCGCTGATCTGGCGCGCGACGAACCCTTGCTGCTCGCCGCACAGCGTGCCGCCGCCACCGTGGTTGCCGCCGATGCCCAGCTGCTGGCCCCGGCGCATGCCGTGCTGCGCGCGGTGCTGCGCGATCACTTCCGCGAGGCGCTCGAGCTGGCGCTCGCGGGTTGAGGCGGGTGGTCCCGAACGGTCCGTCCGGCGCTGCCTGACCGGCGCCGACGCCGGCCCGGCTGAACCCGCGTGCCGAGCGGCGCCGGACGCGCTAATCTGGCGGCTCATGTCCGGCCTGCCCGTGGAGTGCCCTGCGTGTTCCGCCCGCTACCTGCTGCCTGCCTCGCTGCTCGGCGAGGCCGGCGCCAGCGTGCGTTGCCCGTCGTGCGGGCAGGAATTCGGCGTCGATGCTTCGGGCGCGGTCGTGCCCAGGGCGGGGGATGACGCGATGCGGCGTGTGGCGTGCGCGGTGTTCGACGAGCTGACCGCCCGGCTCGGACCCGCGCTGGCGGCCGCGGCGCAGGAACGCCGCATGTTCGCCGAACACGGCCCCGCGATCATGGAGGCGTGGGACGAGTTCCGACGCCGCGCGGGTGCACATGCGCCATCACGAGCGTTCCGCGACGAACTGCGCGATCGCTACGGCATCGAGTTGTTCCCGCCCGGCACCGAGTAGCGCAGTACGGCTAGCGCGCGATCAGCACACGCCGCAGCTGTTCGACCGAGCCCCGGCGCAGGCGCAGGAAGTACATGCCCGGCGCCTGACGCTGGCCGTTCCATACCAACTGGTGCGTGCCCACCGCGAACGGCCCGTCCGCCAGCACCGCGAGTTCGCGCCCCTGAAGGTCCAGCACGCTGGCGTGCACGACTTCGTCCCGCGACACGGTGAACGACACGCTGAGCCGGCCCGAAGTCGGGTTCGGGCCGAGCACGATGCGATCCGGGCTCGACGCGGCGCCGGCGGTCACCGGGCCGCTCTGCCACTCGGATGCGGGTAGCGTCGAGACCGGGCCCGAGATGCCCGTGATGTACTCCTGCGCCCTGGCCCAGACCAAGGCGCCGACCTGACGGCCGAGCCGGCGGGAGTCGAGGTCGGCGTCCTCGAAGTGGATGCCCCCCAGCCGGCGGGAGAAGCCGGCTTCGTCGGCGGCCTCGGAGAACGTGTGCCAGCGTAGCGTCACCGGACGGCTCGGAGCGACGCCGGGCTCGACCTTGCTGGTGCCCGTCGCCACCGTCACCGAGTGGTCGAAGTCATCGCTGCCGGAGAAGCGCTTGAGGATCTCGGCCGAAGCGGCGCTGAAGCCGCTGTGGCCGGACGGGTACTCGGCGAACGGCGGCGTGATGAACGTGGCGGGCTGGTAAGGCAGCCAGTCCTCACCCTTGACCATCGTGCGACCGACTCCCGGCACGAACGCCTCCACCTGCTGTCCGGCCTTCAGGAATCGGATCGCGGTGATGGGGCGCTCCGAATCGAACCAGCTCTTGCCCTCCCAGACCGCGATGCCGGCGTCCATCACCGCGTTGCCGAGGATGAAGAACAGCTTCACGTCGTCGGCGAACGTGTGGTGGTCGCGCGCGGACACGAACTCGGCGAACTGTGTCCAGTGACCCGGAGGCTGCTCCGAGCGCGGGCCGTCGGCCCAGTACTCGGCGATGACCTTGCCGCGGTCGTCGAGGTGCGAGTTCAGCTGGATCGTCTCGCGGGCCTGGCGCTCGTAGTCGCGGCCGGGGAAGCGCGCCGGGCCCGCGGGACGCAGCGCGTCACCCGAGGGCAGCGCGAACGGCGTCACCCGACCCCAGTGCGCGCCGACGTAGCCCGGTGTCACGAAGCCGCCGGCGCCGTTCGAGAAGCGCAGCGGCTGCCAGCGGTTGGGGTCATGGATCTGCTCGAGCGTGTTGACCGGCTGATAGCCCGTGAAGTCGGAGTACGCCCCGGCATGCAGGTCGCCGAGTTGGTTCGAGCGGTCGGTGTGGCGGAACGCCAGCAGGTTCGCCGCGCAGGTGTTGCCCACGCCCGGCGCGGTACGGGGCCCGGGCGTCGCGTCATCGGGGTCGTAGCCGAGCGCCACCATCTGCGCGCGCGCCAGGTCGCGGCCCGCGGGGAACAGGTCCAGGAGCGCGCGATAGACCGCGAAGCTGAACGCCATCTCGCGGTGGGCGTCATCGCGCTCGGCGAGCGGCCGGCGGAAGCCGGGCTGCGGCTGGGTTGGAACGGCGACCGCGTCGTAGCACGCCCAGGCGTCGAAACCGGCGGTGTACGTCAGCGCGATCGCGCGGGCGGTCATGGGAGGACCCAGCCGCTGCGCACGGATGCACTCGAGCAGCGTTTCGTTCCAGCGCACGACGAGAGTCGGCGTGGACGCCGGGGGCGCGTGGTCGTGACCGCGCTCGAGGTCACGGTCGGCGCTCTGACCGGCTCGGGCGGCCGTCGCCAGCGTGGCCGCCACGAGCATGGCGAGAAGCAGGTTGCGGGCGCGGGTCTTCATGATGGCCCCATGTCCGGGTTCGGGGAGTGCGATATGGCGCGGCGGTCGAGCACAGACTCGTGGGGGCGTACGGGCCCGCCGCCCGGAAGGGAACTGCACTTCCCGGGGACTTCCTGCCCCGTCGAATATGATGATGTATCCGCCACCCGATCCCGCTCAAGGCCGTAACGTGCCGAGAGTGGTGTTTGGGCAATCGAAGTTTGGTGGAGGTGTCGTGAGTGGCTGCAATGCATGTTCCGAACCAAGTGGCCCCGAGGAACCAGTCCGGGAACGCGGCATTCTGGTACCGAACACCGGGAGGGGCACTTCAGTGCACCGATGGCGGCGGGACCACCATGAGTTCCCTCGCGCGCCGGCCCCACGCCATCGACAGCACCCCGGCGCCCGCGATGCACACGGCCGCCACGATGAGCGTGGGGGTGGTGCCGAACAGCGGCGTCAGCACGGTCGCAAGCGCGAGCGATACGAGCAGCAACAGGCGCATGGCGAAATCGCGCAGGCTGAACACGCGGCCGCGCTGGTGCAGGTCGGTGCCCTCCTGCACCAGTGTCTCGGTGAGCACGAACGCCGGTGCGATGCTGGCGCCGATCAGGAAGCTGGCGATGACGAACACCGCATAGCGCGTCGAGACCGCCATGCACACCAGCCAGACGCCCGCGAGCACCATGCCGACCCCGAGCAGCAGCGGGCGAGGGGCGCTCCGGCCGCGCGTGTTCACCCACCACGTCGCGAGTGCGGCACCCACGCCGAGCGCGCCGCCCAGGCCGGCGATGCGTTCGGCGCCGGGGATGCTGGCCGCGCGCTGGATGTGCTGGATGCCGGCGACCTGCACGAAGCCGCCACCCAACCAGACCGCGCCGAGCGCGGTCAGGGCCAGGCCCACGGCGGGCGAACCACGCACGACGCGCACGCCCTCGACGATCTCCTGCCAGTAACCGCCGACCGTGACTTCGCTGGTGGCGCGCGGCGATGGCTTGTAGCGGATGAACGCCAGCGACAGCACCGAGACGAGGTAGGTGATGCCGTCCATGGTGAGCGCGGCTTGCCAGCCCCAGTGGTCCACTACCCAGCCGCCCATGGCGAAACCCGCGATGGTGCCGATGATGCCCGCCACGGCGAGCAGCGTGTTCGCCGTGAGCAGCTGCGGCTTGGATACGAGCTCGGGAGTCATCGCGCTCTTCGCCGGCAGGAAGAAGACATTGCAGGTGAAGAGCAGGAACACCATGGACCACACCGGAGCGGCGAGATGCGTCGCCGCGTACACGATGGGAATCGTGAGCACGAGCAGTGCGCGCAGCACATCGGAGACGATGAGCACGCGGCGCAGGTTCCAACGGTCGACCCACGGGCCGGCGAACGGCGCGAACAACAGCACGGGCAGCACCGAGACCGTGCCGTGCAGGCTCAGCATGAGCGACGATTGCGCCGCATCGTGGTAGTCGCGAGTGTGTTGCTGCACGAGGCCGTTCAGGGCGAGGTAGTTGATGCGATCGCCCCACAACGAGATGAGCTGGCCCCACCACAGCGCGGCGAAGTCCCGCTGCAGGAGGAGCGGCCGCAGCTTGCCACCGGGTGTGGCAGCGGCCGGCGTCGATGCGGCGTGGCCGGGAGCCATGGCAGCCGGGTGCGAGCGCGGTACCGGGGTGCCGGGAGCCTCGGCCATCGCCGGCCTCAGGCCGCGGTCGTTCCCGACAGCGAGGCGGCGCGGCGTCCCGCCGCTTCGCGGTAGACGTCCTCGATGCGGTCGACCACGCGCGGCCAGGAGAACTCGAGCGCGCGCTGGCGGCCCTCCTCGGCGAGGCGGCCGCGGCGCGCCGGGTCCTCGACCAACTGCGCCAGCGTGCGTGCCAGAGCGGGCACGTCGCCCGGCGGGAACACAGCGGCGTCCTTCGCTGGCGTCACCACCGTGCGATAGCCCGGGATGTCCGAGCACACCACGGCGCGCCCGGCCGCCATGGCCTCGATCAGCACGATGCCGAAGCTCTCGTTGCCGGTGGCGGGCGAGCAGAAGATGTCGCCGGTCGCATACCAGCGCGACAGGTCGGCGCTCGGGACATGGCCGAGGAAATGCACGTGCTCGCGCACGCTCGTCGGCACGCCGGCCATGATCTGCGGACGCAGATATGAATCGCCGACCACGAGCAGGCGCGCTCGGCCATCCGTGCGCATGACCACTTCGGGCATCGCGGCGATCAGGTCCTGCACACCCTTGCGCGGATCGAGCCGGCCGACGAACAGGATGTTCGTGAACGCCGGGTCGCGCCATTCGGCAAACGGCGCGACGAGCGGATGGAAGCGTTCGACGTCGACACCGTTCGGGATGATCTCGTAAGGGCCCGGATGATACAGCTCGGCCGTGGCCTTGGCCGTCGTACTCACGGCGATGCGGGCGTCGAGCCGCGACATGGCGCCGACCACGAGTGGCTTGAAGAAGTCCTGCAGTGCCGTACGTCCGCCGGTGGAGTGGAACGTTCCCACGGTCGGGCGGTCCGAGACCTGCACGGCGAAGATCGGCAGCGTCGGCGCAGTCGGGCAGTGCACGTGCACGACGTCGAGATCCAGGTCGCGGATGGCACGCTTGAGCTGGCGCTTGAGCGAGATGCCGATTGCGAAATCCACGAACGCGCGGTTGAACGGCACGAGGATGTTCCAGCCGATGCGCAGCACGCCGTCGCGGAAGCCCTTCTCGCCGCGCCGGAAGAAACTGGTGATGATCGTGACTTCGTGGCCGCGCCGGCGCAGCTCGTGCGCGAGCGCGTGCACATGTTCGGTGACGCCGCCGTAGCGCGGGTAATAGGACTGCGAGACGAGGCCGATCTTCACGCGCTCGCCCGGTGCCGTTCGCCGGCCGGCTCGGCCGCGGCCTCCGCGGCCGGCTCGGCCCACAGCGGACGGAAGATGCACCACTGCTCCAGGTGTTCCCGGATGTGCCGCTCGGCGGTGGCCGCCACGGCCTGGTGCAATTCGGCCGTGGTCGCGAACGAGGCGGGGTCGATGGGCGGCTCGATGACGATGCGGAAGCGGCCGGGAGTGGTGCGCTCGCAGTAGCCGCACAACAGCAGCGCGCCGGTACGTTGCGCCAGCACGCCGGGCCCGGCGGGGAACGGCGTCGGCCGGCCGAACCACTCGACCTGGTGACCATGAGCGTAAAGGTTGCCGTCCACCATGAGCGCGACCGGGTCGTTGTGGTCCAGCGCGCGCATGATCTTGCGGAAGCCGTCCTCGGGCGAGATCGTCGTGATCGACAGCTCGGTCTTGCTGTCGCGCACCGCGCCCGACAGCCAGCGGGACAACTGCACGCCGGCGACCGCGTGCAGGGCATAACCCCACTGCGCCACCATGACGCCCGCCAGTTCCCAGTTGCCGATGTGCGTCGAGGCCAGGATGACGCCGCGCCCGCGCGCGATACCGCGGTCCAGGTGCTCCTTGCCGACCACCTCCACCGAGGCGAGCAGTTCCTCGCGCGACAGGTGCGGCAGGCGGAAGAACTCGTACATCATGCGGTTGTAGCTGCGCATCATGCCGCGGGCGATCTTGGCGCGGTCGCGGCGCGAGGTGCGGGGCAGGATGACGGCGAGGTTGGCCATGACCGCGTGACGGCGGCCGGGGAACGCCAGCCAATGGAGCCCCGTCGCCATGTCGGCGAGCGCGTACCCCAGCCACGGCGGTACCGAGGCGATGAACGCCGTGAGCCAGCCGAAGATCAGTCGGGACATTTCTTTGCCTCCAGGTCTCCTGGCCGGGTCCAGATCGCCGCGGTCGAGCGGGTGGCCGAAGAGGTCACCTCGACCGTAGGCGGCGCCCTCGGGGGGTGTCAAGCACTCCGCCCGGGCCGGGTCCAAAAGGCCGAGCGTGCAGTTTCCTTGGTGCACACGGACGCTGCTTCGTAGTAACTTACGTAGAGGCTTGGAGCTTGGCTGTGACCTCAAAGTCGCGAGACCGAGGCGCCAGCCGGATCGCCCGACACCTGGGGTTTCACGTAAGTCCCCCAGCCCGGACTATTCAGGCGCTTCACGTCACGTTGCAACTGCTCGATCTCCGCGCGTTCGGCTGTCGTCAGTACATCCGATGGTTCCTGGCCGGTGTCGATCGCGGCCTGCTGGACCCATTCCCGGACGGACGTCTCCATCAGGTCCAGGTCGCGCGCCACCTTCGAGCTTGACTGCTTGTCCTCGCGCACCAACCGGACCGTGTCCGCCTTGAACTCTGCCGTGAACGACTGCCGCTGCCGTCGTGCCAGCTGGACCTCCCGGCGTTCCGGGTTCGGTCCCGCGGTGGAGCACCGGGTGGTGGCTGCTTCTCTCGCTTGCTGAGGTACGTGCCAACGGAGGGCCCATGTCCAGTCAGAAGATCGTGCGCTGCCAGCTCCGCCGGAAGGGAAGTCCGGATCCAGGCCAGGTGCGCTACGTCCCGCTCGAGATCTTCGGTCTCTGGGAACATCTCATGTCGAGCAAGCACGGCTTCGAGATCGTCGACGCTCGCGCTTCGCTCTGGCTCGACATGGAGGACTCACCCGAGGCGGCGTACAGCCAGAACCAGTACGACCGCGTCACGGAGGTCACGGCGTTCGTCTACTCGCAGCGCGATGACATGTTCACTCGCGCCCGCCGCTACTTCCATACCGACGAGGCCGATACGCTCAAGCGCATCTTCCTGTCGCACTACACGGGCGGCGATACGCGCATCCAGACGCAGGTGCACGAGCGGACCGGTATCTGGATCGTGCGGGAGGCGATCGCCGGCCCCGCCTGATCCGAGCGCACGGTTCGCCGTTGCCAAGTGTCCCAGGCTCCCACATCAACCCACATCAACCCACATCAAGAAGAGCGCGGGTCCCCTCCGGGGGGGCCGCGCTCTTC
>JANMAX010000186.1:0-26072 GCA_031360075.1 bacterium
GTGGCTTCACGCCGCGTCCGCGCCCCGAAGGTGGCAGCTCGTATCCGCGTCGCGACGCCCCGCCGCGCGCCGGTGGCTTCACGCCGCGTCCGCGCCCCGAGGGCGGCAGCTCGTATCCGCGTCGCGACGCTCCGCCGCGCGCCGGTGGCTTCACGCCAAGACCGCGTCCCGGGGGCGGCAGCTCGTATCCTCGTCGCGATGGCCCGCCGCGCGACGGTGGCTTCTCGCCGCGCACGCGCCCCGAGGGCGGCAGCTCGTATCCTCGTCGCGAAGGCCCGCCGCGCGCCGGTGGTTTCACGCCGCGCCCGCGTCCCGAAGGTGGCAGCTCGTATCCGCGTCGCGACGCCCCGCCGCGTGCCGGTGGCTTCACGCCACGTCCACGTCCGGCTGGCGATCGTCCGAGCGGCCCGCGCGCCGGTGGTTTCGACCGCCCGAGTGGTCCGCGTCCGAGCACCAACGATCGTCCGGGCTTCGATCGTCCGGCCGAGGTGCCGTTCCCGTACGAGCGCCCACACGACGACGGCCCGGGGCCTGTGGACGATGGCGGGGACCAGACCGGAGCGGTGAATCGCTCACGGCCGGTGTATCCGCAGGGTGCGTTCGTGCGCTGGCGTCGCGACGGCAAGGCGTCGCCGGCCGCAGGCTGGTCGCGTCCGCAGGGCGGCTCTCCGCGCAACAGCAACAGCAACGGCCGCGACGCCAGGGACGACCGAAGATCGTCCGCCCCCATGACGGCCACCGACGGACAGTCGCTGCCGTCCGATCCGCGCGAGGCCGCGTTGCGCATCCTGCACGCGGTCGACACACGCAGCGCGTTCAGTGACCGTCTGCTCGATGGCGCCCACATGCGTGCCGGCGCCGACCCGCGCGACAAGGCGCTGCTGCACGAACTCGTGAAGGGTTCGCTGCGCTGGCGCGGCAAGCTCGATCTGGCGCTCGACACGCGCGTGCACGTCGGGCTCGCCAACACGCAGCCGTGGATCCGCAACATCCTGCGCCTCGGGGCTTACCAGATCCTGTTCCTGGACCGCGTGCCGATGCACGCGGCCGTGGACGAGTCGGTGAAGCTGGCGCACAAGTATGCCCATCCTGGCGCTGCGGGGCTCGTCAACAGCGTGCTGCGCCGGCTAGCCGAGGAACGCGACACGATCCAGTGGCCCGAAGGGGACGATGCCGCGGACCTGGCGGCGTCGGGCTCGCATCCGCTGTGGATCGTCGAACGCTGGCTCGAGCGCTTCGGCCCTGCCCAGACGCGCGCGTTGCTCGCGGCCGACAACCGCACGGTGCCCACCGGGCTGCGTGCCAACACGCTCAGGAACTCACGAGCGGAGCTGATCGAGCTGCTCGCGCAGGAGGGTGTCGAGGCGCGTGCCGGCGAACTCTCGCCCGACCTGGTGTGGGTCGAGGGACATCACTCACCGGGGGCGCTGCACTGCTTCCGCGAGGGACTGTGCACCGCGCAGGACGAGAGCGAGGCGCTCGTCGGCCGGGTGGTCGCGCCCCAGAAGAATGAACGCATCCTCGACCTGTGCGCGGCTCCGGGTGGCAAGAGCAGTCATCTGGCCGAACTGCTCGGGGACGATGGCGAGGTGTGGGCGCTCGAACGCGACGAACACCGCGTCGGCACCCTCCGGACCACGCTCGAGCGCATGGGGATGACGGCCGTCCACGTCGTGCACGGGGACGGCCGCACGTACCAGTTCCCGATGCCGTTCGATCGTGTGCTGGTCGACGCTCCATGCAGTGGCATGGGTGTGCTGGCGCGCCGTGCCGATGCGCGCTGGCGGAAGGGGCCCGAAGTGCTGGCTGAGATGCCGCCCGTGCAGCTGGACCTGCTCGATGCGGCGGCACTGAACGTGGCGCCAGGCGGGCTGCTGGTGTACAGCGTGTGTTCGTTCGAGCCCGAGGAGACCGATCATGTGGTCGCGCGCTTCATGGCCGGGCATCCGGGCTGGAGGATCGAGAGTGTCAAGGGCGCCGTACCGGACAGCGTGGTGACAGCCGAGGGCTTCATGCGCGTGCTGCCGCACGTGCACGGCTGTGACGGCGCATTCGCGGTGAGGTTGCGCAAGCCGTGAGCGAGCGACGCGAACCGGACGCGGACGAACCGCGGGGTGAGCATGCCGAGCCCGCGGATGCCGCGGGCCCGGCCGCGAAGCCCCGTGGCGTGCCGCGTCCGGTGCGCGAGACGCTGCTCACGGCGGGCACTGCGCTGCTGGCGTTCGTGGTCGGGTTGGCGGTGTTCAACAGTCTGGTCATGCCGCGCTTCATCCATCGCGCCGGCGAAGTCCGTGTGCCCGATGTCACGAACCTCACGGTGGAGCAGGCCGAGAAGGCGCTGACGCCCATCGGGCTGGCGTTGTCGCGGGCGGGTGAGCGCTTCAACGCCGGCGTGCCACGCGGCCGCATCGTGCTGCAGGATCCCGCGTCCGGCACACCGGTGCGCGGCCGGGCACGGGTCAGCGTCACCGTGAGCCTCGGCGAAGAGTTCAGCTCGGTGCCCGAACTGTTCGGCGAGACCCGGCGAGGTGCCGAGATGCTGTTGGAACGCGCCGGTCTGCGCGTCGGCGGCATCACGCGCGCACCGAGTGATGCCGTGGGCGAGGGGCTGGTGGTGAGCACCGATCCGTCGGCCGAGAGCGTCCTGCCGCATGACACGCCGGTGGCATTGCTGCTGTCCTCGGGGCTCCCACCCGATGTCTTCGTGATGCCCGACGTCGTGGGGCGTGAGATCGGCCGTGTGCGCCAGCAGCTCGAAGCCCAGGGCTTCAAGGTGCTGTCGCCGCCGGCGGCACCCGTTGCGGGGCCGGTCGTGCTGCAGGATCCGCCGGCGGGCGCGCGGCTGACGCGTGACATGAGCATCACGCTGCAGGCGGCGGGCCGGCTGATCCGCTGAGTTTGCAGCGCCCGACGGCCACCGGTCACGCGCACCCCACCATCACGGCCGGGGGGTGGCGACCGGCGTGCGATCGCGTTCGCCGGCATGCGGACACCGGCAGGGCACTCAGCGCGCGACCAGTCGCCCCCGTTCACCGTCATACGTCACGAGCCGGGCGCGCCCCGCGGACACGGCGACGGAATCCTCGAGCACCAGTGTCATGCCGGCGTGCGTCGGATCCTCGGTCGGCATGAACTCCACTCTCACATGGTGCACACCAGCCGAGAGCTCCAGATCCTGCTCGACATACAGCGGCCGGTCGCCGCGCGCTCCGAGTGGCGCGACCGCACGGTCCAGGACGAGTAGCCCATCGGTCCAGGCGCGCAGGCGGTAGTGCAGGTAGACCGTGCGGCAGTCCCGCGTCTGTCGCATGTGCACCGGCAGGCGCGCGATCTCTGCGGCCGAGAGCGGGCGGCAGTCGAGCCAGGATTGCCCGGCCAGCCGCCACGCCAGCCGCACGGCGCCGGTCGTGGGCGAGGTGCCGGCCGTGAGCTGCGAGGCCCAGGCGAGGCCCGCCAGCGCAAGTACCGTGAGCGCCACCGCCCCGCCGCGCTCCCGCCAGCCGCGGCTCGTCCCGGCGAAGCTTCCGGCGGTCGATGCCCGCCGGCCACAGTCAGCGGTGAAGCGTTCGAACTCGGCCGCCAGAGCGCGGAGGTCCGCGCGTCCTCCGCTTGCGAATCGCACCCGGGTCGCATCGAGCGGCTGCTTGAGCTCGGGCTCGCGTCCTTGCAGCAGCCGCTCGAGCGCCAGCGGCACGCCTTCACGTGAGCGGCAGCGCCGCGCGGGGCAGCCCAGCACGAACACTCCCCGGTAGGCGCGCAACAGTTGCGACACCGCGAGCGCGTGCAGTGCCCCGGCGCAGTCCACCTCGAGCAGCGTCACGCGGTGTCCTGCGCTGCCGAGCCGGGCGGCGAGCGTCTCGCCGACGCCGTCCTGGCCGCAATGGATCAGCACGATTCCCGCGGCGTCGGCGGTTGCGGACACCTGCTTCACGGCAAGCATCTGGGCGTGACCGTCACGAGCGGGTGGCCCGATCGCCAACTGGTCACACGAGCCCGCGCACAGCCCGCAGCTCACGCAACGCGCGGCGTTCACCGCTGCGATCGGGTGTGGCCGGTGGCCGGCGGGGTCCGCGACCATCGAGATGGCCTCGAACGGGCAATCGATGACGCACTGGCCGCAGCCGGTGCACGCCAGCGGGTTGTGGTGCGACTTCTCGCCCTGCCTGGCGCGAGCGGGCCGCCACCATCCCGGCAGGCTCAGCGGCACCAGTGCCAGGCCCAGCGACACGGCCCATGCCGCGCCCGCGGGCAGACGGGTCGCGAGCGGGATCCACGCGGTGTAGAACAGGTCATACGCCGTACGGTCCCCGAGCAGCAATCCCTCGGCGCCCGGCCCCAGCGGGGCCGGCACCGCGAACGCCAGCGCCGCGAGTCCGAGCGTCGCCCACAACGTCAACTGGCGGTCCGGCAGCCAGCGGCTGCGCGCCAGCCGCAGTGTGTGAACCCAGATCAGTAACGCCATGGCGAGCGGCAGCGCCATGTGTACGAACAGGTTCAAGAAGAAGAACGAGGCCGGCGCCGAGGTCGCACCGCCGAAGATGCGGCCGATCGGCGTGGCGAGCAGGTGCATCGAATCCATGAGCCGGGCCCCGGCGGCACCCAGCAACTGCGCGTGTGTGTCCCAGACCAGGATGTACCCGGTCCAGCCCACGATGAGCATCGTGGCTGCCACACACAGGCCGCTCACCCACGCCAGCACGCGCGGTCCCCACGTGCGTCCCTCCGCCATCATGCGCACGGCGTGCAGTGCCGCGAACACGACCGCGAGGTCGGAGGCATAACGGTGCAGGGCGCGCAGCCAGCGTCCGCCCCACGCCTGGGCCTGGATGCGCTGCATGGATTCGTAAGGGGCACCGATGCGATAGAACACCGTCAGGTAGATACCGGTCGCGATCGCCACCAGCATGAGCGCGATGGCGAGCGAGCCGCTCTGGTGCGCGGGGTTCCAGCGCGAGCCGTAGGCGCGGTCGAGCAGGTGGTCGAGCGTGGCGATGAGACCGCGCAGCGGGCGCGCCGCGGCCGGCGCCGTTTCGGGCGTCGTGCTGCCGGGGCGGGCCAGCCGCGCCATCGGCAGCAGGGGTAGCGGCGGCGGCCCCGATCCGGGGGTCACGAGCCGTCCCGGACGCGGCGCACACCTTCGACGATCCACTCCGCGGGCGGGTTGCTGAAGCGATAGACGATCCGTCCGTGCGCATCCACGATCATCACCAGCGGCACATGCGTGACGTCGCCATTCTTGAGATCGCGTTCACGCGCCACCTGCAGCGTGTCGAGCAATCGGCACACGGCGGAGGGTTCGCCCGACAACAGCCGTGAACCCTCGGGCAGTGCCCAGCGCCGGGCCAGTCCGGGCAGTGCCGCGGGCGTGTCCCGCCACGGATCGAGCGTCACGAGCGCGATGCGCACGGTGGCCGGGCCGAGCGTGCGCGACGCCCGCGTGACGTTGCTCACCAGCACCGGGCACACGGTCTGGCAGTTCGCGAACACGAAGCTCAGCACGGTCGGCTGCCCGGTCAGGGCCGAGGCCTCGCAGGGCTTGCCGTGCTGGTCGACGAGCCGGAACTCCGGCACCGCGATCGCGGTGCGCGGGTAGTCGGCCGGCAGGGGTTCGGTGAGGGCCGGCTCGAACGACACCGCCTGCACGCGCGCCTCGCGAGCGAAGCGCGCCGCGGCCCAGTTGGCCTCGACCACGAATGTCGCCGCCAGCGCGACCGCCACCGCCCAGAGGGCAGGCGAGCGCACGAGCGTGGCGAGCGAGCGCCGCAACGCGGCGCCCTGGATCACGAGCAGCGTGCCCAGCAGCATGAGCGGGGCGAGCACCAGCATCATCCAGCCCTGTGCCGCCGGCAGCCCGCCCGGACGCGAACCGAAGCAGGCGTACTGTGCGATGGCGATCCAGGATTCGTCGCCGGGCGTGGTGGGGAAGAACGCGAATCCCCACCACACCGTGAGCGACACACCCCACAGCCCGAGCAGCCACGCGCCACTGCGTGGCTGCGGTTCAGCGGTGGCGTTCATGAGGGGACCCTCACCCGACTTTCCACAGGAACGACAGCATCATCCAGTTGGTGAAGTAGTACAGGATGAAGCACACGAAGAAGACCGCCACGAGCACGACCGTGCCCTTGACGCCATGCTTGTGGAGTTGGTCGGCAGCCGGGCCGGTGTGCGACTGAGCTGGCAGACGCAGCACGCCCTGCGGGATGCCCGATGCTCCGGCCGCGACGGCCTCGGCGGTCACCGGCTTGCCGAAGAACACCGTGACCACGGCGATGGCGATGAACATGAGCGCACCCACCGCCGCCACCAGCCCGCCGACGCCGAACATCACCTGCACCAGTTCCGAGGCTGGATGGATCTCGACCGGGAATGGCGCGCCCGCGAAAGACGAGTCCCAGTGCCGGCGCGGCGTGCCGAGGATGCCCATGAGGATCATTCCCATGGCCATCGTGGCGATGCCGCCGCCGAAGACGTACGGCTGGATCCTCGCCATGGGCCAGAACGCGACGCGCTTCCGGAAGATGAGCGGCAGGACATAATACGTGACCGCCATGAACGCCAGCGTGGTGCCACCGACGACCGTGGCATGGAAGTGCCCCGGCACACGCAGCGTGTTGTGGGCGAGGATGTTGATCTGCTCGGTGCCCAGCGTCACGCCGGTGATGCCACCCATGAAGCCGAAGATGATCAGCGACAGCCACATGCCCGAGAACCCCGGGTCGCTCCAGGGCGCTTTGCGCAACCACTCGAACGTGCCGTTCGTGTAACCGCGCAGCCGCTGTCCGGCCTCGATCCCCGCCGGCACGGTGAAGCCGTGGATCATGCTGGCGAGCACGGCCAGGTACATGGCGTAGCTGGTGTTCCAGATCTTCCACGCCGGACTGAAGCCCGGGTCCACGAGCAGGTGGTGCGCCGAGGCCATCGAGATGAACAGC
Source organism: bacterium (assembly GCA_031360075.1). Lineage (GTDB taxonomy): Bacteria > Eisenbacteria > RBG-16-71-46 > RBG-16-71-46 > RBG-16-71-46 > JAIOPA01. The sequence goes on from JANMAX010000186.1 coordinate 6,936, forward strand.
ACGTACAGCACGAACGCGGTGCGGCTGATCTTCTCGTTCACCACCACGCCGCCCACGGTGAGCCCTGCGAGCAGGTACCACACCGACACCATCGCCGCGACGTTGATCTGCTGGGATGAGTGGCCGAGACCCCACCACAGCATGCGGTAGACCTCGGGGTCGATGTTGCCGATGTTCATCGACCACAGCCACGTCGGGATGTAGACCGCGGCCCCGTGCAGCAGCGTGATGACCGCGATGACCGCCGCCGTGAGGGCGCCGAACGACACCAGTGGCAGCGAGCCGCTGTAGGTCTTCTCGCGCTTCGCGACCACCAATGCGGCGAAGAACAGCGACACCGCGATCAACGCACCCACCGCGAACAGGATGACGCCCAGATAGTAGTTGGGGTCGGCCCGCAGCGGCGGGTACGACGTGAACAGGACGTCGGCACGCCCGCTGATGACCATGACGTCGACCATGACGGCGCCGATCACCATGAGTGCGAACGCGAACCACGCCAGCCGGCGTGCGGGCTGGCGGCAGTTCAGCACCACGGGCCCCGCGAAGTACAGGATGGCCATCTCGAAGAAGATGACCCAGAAGATCAGCATGTTGAGGCCGTGCGCCGTCAGGAATCGGTAGTACATCTCGGCCGGCAGCAGATGGATGGCCTGCCAGCGCGTCAGCACCAGTCCGATCGCGGCCAGTGCCCCGACCAGCATGGCGACCACCGCGACCACGGCGTTGGCCATGATCAGCAGTTCGGAATCCCGGTTCACTTTCAGTCCCGTCACCGGACAGGTGCGGAACCGCCCAGCGAGAGACGCGAGCGTCGCGCTCATGGTTCCTCCTCCTAGTCCTCGACGAGGACTTTCCCCACCATCAGGTGGTGTCCGATGCCACAGAACTCGTTGCAGATGATGCGGAAGTCGCCCGATTTGTTGGGGACGACGCGCAGCCCGTAGTCATAGCCGGGCACCACCTGGAAGTTCAGGTTGACGGGGTACAGGCTGAAGCTGTGGTTCACGTCCGCAGAGGACAGGTGCAGCGTGTACTGGACGCCTTTCTTCAACTTGAGCGCCGGGTACCACTGCCACATGCGACCGAGCAGGTAGACGTCGGAGCCGGGTGGCGGCTGGACGATCGGGATGCCGCTCTCCTCGCCGACCTTGTAGTCCGCCACGAAGCGATCCACGCGGGCGACATAGTCGTCCGGCTTCACCCGGTAGCGGATGCCGGCGGGGTTCTGGCCGCCGCGGAAATGCCACAGGGGCATCATCGTGAACAGCACCATGCACCAGCAGAACGCGATGATGATCCAGGTCTTCTCTTGCTTGTGCGCCGGGGTCCACCAGATGCCCTGCGGTGGGACCAGCGCGGAATGGAACTCCTGCTCGGCCACGGGAATCCTCCTCCGCCTAGGGCAGCGGCGCCGGTTTGAGCGACATGAGCTCGACGAGACCCCAGATGGTGTAGAACGCCAGCATCACCACGATGCCCGCGATCAGCAGCAGGAAGGGCCGCTCATAGAGCCTCTGTCCAAGGGGGATCTTCTCGGGTCCGCGATTCTTCTCGTCCATGTGGACCTCCCGGCGCCGGCGTGCCGGCTCCCCCTGGAGCCGTCCGGTCGCCACAGCGCCAAGAATCGCTGGCGCGGCTCGGGGCTCCTATGACGTGCGTCATGCCACGGGCACCCGGTTCGGGGCGGCACGGTCGCTGGGCGGCGTGGCGTGCGACTGGCCGGGAGCGGGCCCGCGTGGTCATACGGGATCCGGCTGCCCGGGGAGCGCCCCAGCGGCCGGCCGGATCAGGGGTGGGGCCTTGCACGCGGCTTCGTGACCGGACACCATGCGGGCCCATCCACGGAGACCCCATGCCAGCCCGACCGCCCATCGCTGCACCCAGCATCCTGTCCGCCGACTTCTCGCGTCTCGCTGACGAGTTGCGCATCGTCGACCCGGCGCTCGACTGGGTGCATTGCGATGTCATGGACCATCACTTCGTGCCCAATCTCACGTTCGGGCCGCTCATCGTGGCCGCGGCGCGCAAGCTCACCACGGCGTGGCTCGACGTCCACCTGATGGTCGAACGTCCGTGGCTCATGGTCGACGGTTTTCGTGGCGCGGGCGCCGACCTGATCACCGTGCATCTGGAAGCCGTGCCGCAGACGCGCGAGGTCCTGCGCCAGATCCGCGCGACGGGTGCCAAGGCGGGGCTGGCGATCAAGCCCGGCACACCGTTCGCGGCGGCCGCGCCCTATCTGCCCGACCTCGACTTGTTCCTGGTCATGACTGTCGAGCCCGGCTTCGGTGGCCAGGCGTTCATGGCCGACATGATGGACAAGGTCTCGGCGGCCCGCGACGAGCGCGCGCGCAGGAAACTCGAGTTCGTCATCGAGGTGGACGGCGGCATCGCCGCCGACAGCGCGCGCGTGGCGAGGGCCGCGGGCGCCGATGTGTTCGTGGCCGGGAACGCCGTGTTCAAGGCAGGCGATCCGGCGGCGGCACTGGCCGGCTTGCGGTCGGCGATCGCGGGGTAGGGGACTGCTGGCCCGCGCCCGGCGCGCCCCCCGCGTTACTGTCGGAACCCCCGGTCAATATGCTACTTTCCCGTGTTCTGACCCCACGCTGAGGCTCCCGTGTTCGAATCACTCGCCGACCGGCTCCAGGGCATCTTCCGCACGCTGAGCGGACAGGGCCGCATCACGCCGGACAACATCCGCGAAAGTCTCCGTGACGTGCGCCGAGCGCTGCTCGAGGCGGACGTCCCCGTGGCCGTGGCCAAGGAGTTCGTGGCCAAGGTGGAAGAGCGCGCGGTGGGCGAGGACGTCCTGAAGAGCCTGACGCCCGGGCAGCAGGTGGTCGGCATCGTGCACGAGGAGATGGTGCGCATGCTGGGCGACACGCGCGTCACGCTCGCCGGCTCGCCGCACCTGCCCACGACGATCCTGCTGGCGGGGCTGCAGGGCTCAGGCAAGACAACGTTCGCCGGCAAGCTGGCGTTGTGGTTGAAGGCGCGCGGCAAGCGCACGCTGCTCGTGAGCGCCGACATCTACCGCCCGGCCGCCATCGATCAATTGGAACGCGTCGCCAAGACCGCCGACGCAGGCTTCTGGCGCGCCCCCGACGGCACCAAGCCGCACGACATCGCGGCGGGCGCACTCGAGCAGGCACGCACGCGCGGCTTCGACTTCCTGGTCCTCGACACCGCCGGCCGGCTGCACGTCGACGACGTGCTCATGAACGAGCTGGATGACCTGAAGCGCACGGTGCGTGCGCATCAGGTCATCCTCGTGGTCGACGGCATGATCGGCCAGGAATCCGTGCGCGTGGGTCAGGCGTTCAGCGAGCGCATCGGCGTCGACGGCGTCGTGCTGTCCAAGATGGATGGCGATGCACGTGGCGGCGCCGCGCTGTCGCTGCGCCACGTGACCGGCAAACCCATCCTGTTCCTGGGCGTGGGCGAGAAGCTCGACGGCCTCGAGGTGTTCGACGCCGGGCGGCTCGCCGGCCGCATCCTCGGCATGGGCGACGTGGTCGGCCTGGTCGAGAAGGCCCAGCAGGCCGTGTCGCAGTCCGACGCCGAGAGGATGGCGGCGCGGATGCGCAAGTCCGACTTCACGCTCGAGGACTTCCTCGAGCAGTTGCGCAGCGTGCGCAAGATGGGTCCGTTGGAGGACATCCTCAAGATGCTCCCCGGCGCCCCCAGGAAGGCCCTCGAGCAGCTGGGTCCCGCCAAGGACACGGTCAAACGCCACGAGGCCATCCTCCTGAGCATGACGCTCAAGGAGCGGCGGAACCCCCGGTTGCTCGACGGCAGCCGCCGGCGGCGCATCGCGGCCGGCAGTGGCACCACGGTCACCGAGGTCAACCGCCTGCTCAAGGACTACGAGCAGGCCAAGGTGATGATGAAGGCGCTGAAACAGGGCCCGCGCGGCCTTGCGGCCCTGCGGGGCCGGATGCGCTAGGATGCGTGGCGCTAGGATGCTGGACTGGAATAAGCTGGAACCCTGGGCCGCCCGACGCGGCCCCATGAACCCACAAGGAGAATCCTCAGCATGGCGGTCGTCATTCGCATGATGCGGGCCGGAGCGAAGAAGCGGCCCTTCTACAAGATCGTGGTGGCGGATTCGCGTCGTCAGCGCGACGGTCGTTTCATCGAGATCCTGGGTTACTACGACCCCATGGCGAAGCCGTTCGTCGTGAAGATGGACGAAGAGAAGGTGAAGGGCTGGATCGCGGAAGGCGCACAGCCGTCGACGCAGGCGGCATCGTTGTTCCGGCGGGCCGGCATCATCGCCGCGCGCCCGAGCAAGTCCACGAAGAAGAAGGCCGCCGCCGCGGGCACGAAGAAGACGGCCGCGGCCAAGCGCAAGCGCCCCGTGAAGGTGACCGAGCGCAAGACGCGGGCGAAGGCGACGCGCGCGAAGAAGAAGGCCACCCGGAAGGCCGCCGCGCCGAAGGCGTAAGCAGCAACGGCCCGCTTGCGGCGGGGCCGCCACGCACATCCTCCGGGAAGCGCGTGACGGCTCTCGCCCGGCGGGCCGAGTCACATCCGGATCTCGTCACATCCGGATCTCGTCGCTGGCGGAGCACATCGCGTCCGGGCGGATTCCATCCGGGAGGGCACTGATGGCGGACCTTCATGAGTTGCTCGACAACAACCGCCGCTGGGCCGAGCAGATGGGTGCTGAGGACCCGGAGTACTTCCAGCGGCTGGCGTCGATCCAGTCCCCGCGCATCCTGTGGATCGGCTGCTCCGACAGCCGTGTCCCCGCCAACCAGATCACCGGCCAGCAGCCGGGCGAGGTGTTCGTCCACCGCAACGTCGCGAACGTCGTCGTGCACACGGACCTGAACTGCCTGTCGGTCGCGCAGTTCGCGGTCGACGTGCTGGGCGTGCGTCACATCATCGTGTGCGGCCACTATGGCTGCGGCGGTGTGAAGGCGGCCCTCGAGGGGCAGCGGTTGGGGCTCATCGACAACTGGCTGCGGCACGTGGAGGACATCCGCGATACCCATGCGGCGCAACTGGCGGCGCTGCCGGACGACGGCGCGCGCTGGGACCGACTGTGCGAATTGAACGTCATCGAGCAAGCGCTGCACGTCACGCAGACCACGGTCATGCGCGACGCCTGGTCGCGCGGCCAGGAGGTCAGCGTACATGGCTGGATCTACGGCCTGCGGGATGGCCGGCTGCGCGACCTGCACGTGAGCGCCGCTTCGGCGGGCGAGGCCGCAAGGGTGTACGACACGGCAGTGCACCGCGGCATCGGCGACCGGCATGCGCCGCCGGGACTCCCGGCGTGAGCAGCGGCCCTCGGCGCGCGCTCGGATCGCTGGCTGTGTTGGCAGTGCTGGCACTGCTCGGCTGTTCGGCGCCCGAACACGCCGCGGTCGACCCCGTGCAAGCGGCCAAGCTGCGGGCGCAGGCGCTCATCGACTCGGGCAGCGCGGCTTACCGTGCGGGCGACTTCGCGGCGTCCGCGAAACGCTACGCCAGCGCGGTGGTGGTGAGCCCGGACGATCCGGCGGCCTACTACGGGCTCGGCATGGCGCTCGCCAAGCTGGGTCGCGACGACGATGCGCGCATCGCCTACGCCAAGGCGCGTGAACTGACGCGCGGCGAAGTGGGTGAGAGCGAGGATCTGCCGCATGAGATCAAGTACCGGCGGACCGTGCATCCTTGATATGTCGCTGACCCGGCCTCCGGCCGGGTGTGGGGCGGCTGGCGGGCGCGCCTGCCCCATGGCCGGGCGTGGGGCGCTCGGGGGAGCGCGTCATTACAGAGCGACTTCGGCACCCTTGCACCGCGCGCGCGATTCGCGTTTCATGTCCGGCGAACTCTCACGCTCGACGCGTGCCCTCACCCTCTCGTCCGGACCCGCCATGCATGATCTCAAGTTCCTCCGCCAGCACCGCGACAAGGTCGAGGCCGGCATCGCCCTGAAGGGCGTTCAGCTCGACCTCACGCGCTTCTATCAGCTCGAGGAGCGCCGGCTGGCGCTGCTGCACGAGACCGAGATGCTCAAGGCCAAGGGCAATACGGCGAGCGAGGACATCGCGCGCCTGAAGAAGTCGGGTGCGGACGCCGCCGGCCCCATTGCCGAGATGCGCGAGCTGCGGGACAAAGTGAAGGAGCTGGACCAGGAACTGCGCCTGATCGAGGAGGAGTCCACCAATCTCTCTGCGTGGATCCCGCAGTTGCCGCACCCGTCCGTGCCGCCGGGTTCGGACGTCACGCAGAACAAAGTGCATCGCACGTGGGGTGAGATCCGCAAGTTCGATTTCGAGCCCAAGGCGCACTGGGACCTGGCCACGAACCTCGGGCTGCTCGACTTCGAGCGCTCGGCCAAGATCTCGGGCGCCGGTTTCCTGCTGTTCACGGGGCTCGGAGCAAGGCTCGAACGCGCGCTCATAAGCTTCATGCTCGACTTCCACACCCAGCAGCACGGCTACACCGAGGTGTCGACACCGCACGTCATCCGACGGGCCGCGCTGTTCGGCACCGGGCAGCTGCCCAAGCTCGAAGGCGACATGTATCACATCGGCGAGGACGACCTGTTCCTGAATCCCACCGCCGAAGTGCCGGTCACGAACATCTATCGTGACGAGATCCTCGAGCCCGCGATGATCCCGCGCTACCTGACCGCGTATTGCGCCTCGTACCGGCGCGAAGCGGGCGCGGCGGGACGTGATACGCGCGGCATGGTGCGCGTGCATCAGTTCGACAAGGTCGAGTTGGTGAAGATCGTCGCGCCCGAGACGAGCTACGACGAGCACGAGAAGCTCGCGCGCGACGTCGCCGATATATTCGAGGCGTTGGAACTGCCATACCGGGTGCTGCTGTTGTGCAGCGGCGACAAGAGTTTCGCCGCCGCCAAGTGCTACGACTTCGAGGTCTGGGCGCCCGGGCTGCAGACGTGGCTGGAGTGCAGCTCGTGCTCGAATTTCGAGGACTTCCAGGCGCGCCGCATGGGCATGCGCTTCCGCCGCGAGGCGGGGGCGAAGGTCGAGTTCCCGCACACGCTGAATGCATCGGGCGTCGCACTGCCGCGCACGTTCGCGACCATCCTCGAGAACCATCAGCAGGCGGACGGCTCGGTGGTGATCCCGAAGGCGTTGCGGCCGTATCTGGGTGGGCTCGAGGTGCTGAAGCCGGGTCTCTGATGGCTGTGCCGTGCCGTAACGCCGCCGTGCGCGCACGGCGGCGGGAGGGAGTTCCCGCATGATCCGTCCCACCACGACATCGAGCCGCGGCAAGACGCTCTTGAAGACCGCGCTGTTCGTGGGTGGCAGTCTGCTCGTGGTCGCGGTGTTCATCTTCACGCAGACGGCCGTGACCCGGCTGACGCAAGAGGTCTCGACGACTTCGGAGCTCCTGGCGCGCGTCGCGGCGCAAGCGACCATTCCCTCGACCATCAACCCGCAGCTGCGCCGGTTCCTGGGCGAGATGCAGGCCGGCATCAGCTTCCCGATCATCATCACCGACACCACCGGCACGCCGCGCGCATGGAGCCGGCTCGCAGTGCGGAACGATGATGTGCCGGGCGAGACCATCGACAGCCTGGCGTCCGGATTCCCCATCTCGCCGGTGTTCCGGTCGCGGCTCGACCGTGTGAAGGCCGAAGTCCCGGTCCTCGATCGCACGCACGCGCCCATCGCGCTCCGGCAGGGCCCGGCCGCGCCCGTGATGGGCTATCTGCACTACGGCAATCCGCCCGTGCTGCAGCAGCTGCGCTGGACGCCGTTCGTGGCGGTCGCCGGCACCGGCTTGCTGCTGCTGCTCGGGCTCTCGGGCCTCGCGGGCATCCGGCAGGCCGAGAAGCGCGTCATCTGGGTGGGCATGGCCAAGGAGACCGCGCACCAGCTGGGCACGCCGTTGTCGAGCCTCATGGGCTGGGTCGAGCTGTTGCGCGCGCATGCCGAGAGCGCACCGCCGGGAGGCGAGGCGCACATCCCGCGAGCGGAGCTGGCCGAGACACTGGCCGACATGGAAGGCGACATCGACCGCCTGTCCAAGGTCGCGCAGCGCTTCAGCCACATCGGGTCGGCGCCACAACTCGTGTTGCAGGACGTCGGCCCGGTTGTGCGCGAGGCGGTGCAGTACATCCGCCGCCGCGTGCCGCAGGGTCAGAACGCGGTCGAGCTCCGTGAGCGCTATGAAGAAGTCCCGCCCATCAACCTGAACCGCGAACTGCTCGAGTGGGTGCTCGAGAACCTGCTGAGCAATGCGCTGAGCGCGCTCGACAAGCCACAAGGACTGATCGAGATCGTCGTCGAACGGCGCGGGCAGACCGAAGAGGTCGAGATCAGCGTCAGCGACAACGGCCGCGGCATGAGCAAAGAGCAGCAGAAACGCGCGTTCGACGCCGGCTACAGCACGAAGCGGCGTGGCTGGGGGCTGGGACTGGCGCTGGCCCGTCGCGTCGTCGAGGAGTACCATGCGGGCCGCATCGGCATCCGGCACTCGGCCCCGGGAGAGGGCACGACGATGGTGATCCGGTTCCCGACGTAGGTTCGCGGTGGTGCGGGCAGGCGGGAGCCGCCTGCAGTCGCGATCGCTGGATTCCGCAGGCGTGTGGCCGCTATGCCCGTGGAAGCTGGAGAACCCTGGACGCATGCGCGTCCCAATCACCGCGCGGCGTCTGCCTGCCATGTTGGCTCCGGGACGGCCGGCAGCGCGCGGGCCATTGGAGATTCGGTGCCGTTTTGTAACTCAGCACCCAGCTTCATCGTCACTCCGGCCTTGCGACGTCCCTGCGTGGCCGGGGCGCTGTTCTACCGCAATGGGTTAGGGGCACTCGCGCGTTCACCAGAACGTGGCCCCGTTCGTGCGACAACAGGGTGATGCCCCGCTTCTGGCCCTCCACGCTCATAACAGAGACAGGGTGACACCCGATGATCGACGCAGAAGCTGCCGGAGCGGACGGGACCCATTCCGGCAAGCAGGCGGAAGCGACGCTGCTCAAGGCCGGCGCCTTGCAGGACGCGATCTTCAACAGCGCCAACTTCTCGAGCATCGCCACCGACGAGAAGGGCGTCATCCAGATCTTCAACGTCGGCGCCGAGCGCATGCTGGGCTACACCGCCGTGGAGGTGATCAACCGGATCACTCCGGCCGACATCTCGGATCCACAGGAGCTCATCGCGCGTGCCGCGGCGCTCAGCCAGGAGCTCGGTTCCCCCATCACCCCGGGCTTCCAGGCGCTCGTGTTCAAGGCCTCGCGCGGCATCGAGGACATCTATGAGCTGACCTACATCAGGAAGGACGGCAGCCGCTTCCCGGCCGTGGTCTCGGTGACGGCGCTGCGTGACGCCCGCAGGGCAATCATCGGTTACCTGCTGATCGGCACCGACAACACCGCCCGCAAGCAGGTCGAGCTGGCGCTCGTGAAGGCGGGCGCGTTGCAGGCCGCGATCTTCAACAGCGCCAACTTCTCGAGCATCGCCACGGACGAGAAGGGTGTCATCCAGATCTTCAATGTCGGCGCCGAGCGCATGCTGGGCTACGCCGCCGGCGAAGTGATGAACCGGATCACGCCGGCGGACCTCTCGGATCCCCAGGAGCTCATCGCGCGTGCCGCGTCACTGAGTTCGGAGCTCAGTGCCCAGATAACCCCGGGCTTCGAGGCGCTCGTGTTCAAGGCCTCACGCGGCATCGAGGATATCTACGAGCTGACCTACATCCGCAAGGATGGCACCCGCTTCCCGGCCGTCGTCTCCGTCACCGCATTGCGCGACGATCAGGCTGCGATCATCGGCTATCTGCTCATCGGCACCGACAACACCGCCCGGCAGCAGGTCGAGGCCGAGCGGCAGCTGCTCGATGGTCGTGTGCGCGACCAGCAGTTCTACACGCGATCGCTGATCGAATCGAACATCGACGCATTGATTACCACCGACCCGCACGGCATCATCACGGATGTCAACAAGCAGATGGAGGCGCTCACCGGTTGCACGCGTGATGAACTCATCGGTGCGCCGTTCAAGGGCTACTTCACGGACCCGGCACGGGCAGAGGCAGCCATCAAGCTCGTGCTGAGCAAGGGCAAGGTCACGGACTACGAGTTGACCGCGCGCGCCCGTGATGGTGAGGAGACCGTGGTGTCGTACAACGCGACGACCTTCCACGACCGTGACCGCAGGCTCCAGGGAGTGGTGGCGGCGGCTCGTGATGTCACCGAGCGCAGCCGCTTGGAGAAGCAGATGCGGGATCAGGCGGCCAAACTTTCGGACCTGCACCGTCGCAAGGATGAGTTCCTGGCCATGCTGAGTCACGAACTCCGCAGTCCGCTTGCGCCGATCACGAATGCCGTGCAGATGCTGGGTCTCGAAAAAGCGAACGAGAATCCCGTCCAGAATCAAGCCCGTGCCATTATCGAGCGCCAGCTGAAACAACTTCAGCGCCTGGTGGATGACCTGCTCGAAGTCTCGCGCATCACCACCGGCCGGGTGCAATTGCGCCGCGAATTGGTGGTCGTGAGGGATATTGTCGAGGTGGCCCTGGAGACCGTCCGGCCGCTGATCGAGCAGCGCCGGCACAAGCTCACCCTGTCGCTGCCGGCGGAGCCGATCTGGTTGCACGCGGATGCCGCGCGGATCGAGCAGGTGCTGGTGAACCTGCTCACCAATGCGGCCAAATACACGGAAGCGGGCGGGCACGTCTGGCTGACCGTGCTCCAGGAGCATGATGAGTGCGTGTTGCAGGTACGAGATTCCGGTGTCGGCATCTCGTCCGCCCTGTTGCCATGGATCTTCGACCTGTTCACGCAGGCGGAGCGGTCCTTGGACCGTTCCCAGGGGGGATTGGGAATCGGACTCGCGGTCGTGCAGCGGCTCACCGAACTGCATGGCGGAACCGTCGAGGTCCGGAGCACGCCGGGGGAGGGCACCGAATTCATCGTGCGACTGCCGATATCGCCAAGGGAGCTTCCGAGCCCGAGTCCGGTCGCCACTGCAGCCGTTCAGCCGTGCGCCCGCCCGCTGCGCGTCCTGGTGGTGGATGACAATCGGGATACGGTGGAGAGCTTCGCGATGCTATTGAGAGCTGCCGGCCACGATGTTCAGCCCGCCTACGATGGCGCCACGGCCGTGCAGTCGGCACTCGACTACCAGCCGGATCTCGTGCTGTTGGATATCGGCTTGCCGGGGCTGAACGGCTTCGAGGTCGCGAGACGCATCCGGCGGTTGGCGGTGCTCAAGGACGTCGTGTTGGTGGCGATGACCGGGTATGGTCAGGAGTCGGACCTGAAGGCGTCCCAACAGGCCGGCTTCAACCACCACCTTGTGAAGCCCGCGAGCCTGACGGAACTGCAGCAGATACTCACGCTCGTTGCAGCGCGCCTGGCCCCGATGGAGCCACCGGCCGGCTGACGGTCCCTGCGTTCTACTCGCTCAGCCCCAGCGTGATGCTGCCGTCCGCGGTGCGGATGCGCAGCGGTGGGCCGCCGCCGTTGAGTTCACCGGTGAGCTCCTTGCGGTGCGGGCGGTTCGCGACGTCGATCGGGAGCTGCACGGTCAGGCGGCCGTCGCGCGTGCGGGCGTCGAGCAGCGTGGCGAGATCGGAGGGGATGCGCAGGATCACCGAGCCGTCCCCCGTCTCGAGACTCCACGCCGTCACCATTTTCGAACCCCGGCGGGCGGTGGCCTCGATGCGCCCGTCGCCGGTCGACAAGTCGAGCGCATCGAAGCGGCCACTGGCCATGATCCGGCCGTCGCCCGATCGGCCACGCAGGCGGCCATCGAGGTCGTCCAGGATGACGCGGCCGTCGCCCGATGACACGTCGATGTCGCCCTTCAGGCCGTGCGCGCGGATCGCGCCGTCACCGCTCACGAACGTGATGCGGCCCTCGACCGGTTCGCAGTCGGTGGCGCCATCACGGGTGCGCACCGACAGCGTGAGCTTCGCGGGCACCACGACATCCACGGTATAGCGCTCGTCGACGCCGCCGATGACCCCGATACTCCTGGGGTCGCGGGCGGTGATCCAGATCTGGTCGCCCTTGTGCTCGAACACCACGCTCGGGGTGCTGACGCCGATGACCACGCCCCAGCGCTTGAGTTCGTACTCGATGTGCGTGCTGACCTTGCCCGCGGGGCCGGCATGGATGCGCACATGCGCATCGTCCGAGTTCACGTGGACATCCGGCGATTCGCCCACGGACCAGGACTGGTCCCAGACCTGCGGCCTGGCGGATGCTGGGGCGGCGGCCATGGCGAGGCCAAGGCCGAGGATGAGGGCATGACGCATGGACAGTCTCCTTGGAACGGACAAGCCGGAACGGGCGCTGCCAAGCCTACGCCAGCCGGCGCCGTGGGGTTGCAGTCTCGAGCGCATCGCGGCGTCGCAGGCACAGCGATTCGCAAGCTGCCCAGCGCTGGACCAGCGCCCGGCGCGGGCCGTGTGGTTTCGGGCTACGGTCGCGGCCCAAACCGATTGCCGAAGAAGTCGCCCGGGATCCACTTGGGAGCCTGCGGTGCGTCGGCGGCGAGCCACGTGGCCCAGAACGCCATCGACACGAACTTCGCCCCGCTCGGCCAGTCGAACGGCTGCGACAGGTCGTCGTTGGGGGAGTGGTAGTGGTCGGTGCGCCAGTGTGCGACTTCCGAGAGCCCGTCGGGTGAGCCGTCGTTGGCGGACACCGGGAACACGGCCGGGATGCCCTGCTTCACGAACGAGAATTGGTCGCTGCGTACGAACACGACCTCGGCGGGAATCGGGTCGGGCACCAGCTCGATGCCGGCCAGCGCGGCGGCGCGCTCCATGACCGGACCCCAGGAACTGTGCTCGGCGCCGATGGCGACGCACTTCGTGAGCGGACGGAGCAACAGCACCATGTCGAGGTTCATGTCACCCACGACGTCCATGCTGTCGGGGGCGGCGTGGCGCGCGAAATAGTCCGAGCCCTGCAGGCCCTTCTCTTCTCCGGTCACCGACAGGAACACGATCGAGCGCTTGGGGCGCACCCTGAGCGTGGCGAAGGCACGCGCAGCCTCGAGCATCATGGCGGTGCCCGAGGCGTTGTCGTAGGCGCCGTTGTTCACGCTGTCGCCGTGCACGGGCTCGCTGATGCCGAGATGGTCCAGATGCGCCGAGATCACGACGCACTCGTTGCGCAGCCTGGGATCCGAGCCGCGCAACACACCGACGACGTTCGGGCTCGAGGTAAGCGTATGCCGCGTGACGCGCACGGCCTTGAGCGACCACGTCAGCGGGAAGCTCTGCACCATGCTGGACTCGGCATCGGCCGCAGCCTGCACATACGTCTTGGCGGCGCCTTCGAAGACTTTTTCCTCGGCGACGCGCGACAGCATGCCGGCCAGTTCGATGCTCGCTTGCGTGTTGCTCGGCGCGCCACCCTCGTCGACCCAGCGGAAGCCGGGCAGTTTGTTCTGGCGCATGTTGCGGTCCCATGGGGCGCGCGCCTCGTCCGCGGGCTTCTGGATCTGCAGGACGCCGATGGCACCATGGGCCGCCGCGAGTTGGTCCTTGATGACGCTGTTCGAATAGTACGCGCGCTCGTTGTTGGGGAACCTCGGCGGTGCGCCGCGGAACGACACCAGCACCTTGCCGCGCACATCGAGCCCGGCGAAATCGTCGTGGCCCAGTTCGGGGGCGCTTACCCCGTAGCCCACGAACACGAGCGCCGCTTCGGTGGTCCATTTCGTGCGCAGGAAGTCGGGCGACAGGAGCACGTCGCGGCCAACCTCGAGCGGCACCGACTCGCCGCCTCGGCGCAGTTCGAATGCGCACGCCGCGGGCTGCAGGTCGCCGCGCAGGAACGGCACCGGCTGCAGGTAGCCGCCGACGCCGCCCGGTGTGAGGCCGAGCGCCTGCATCTGCTCGGCGACATATTGCGCCGCCTTGTCGTAGCCGCGCGTGCCGGTGCCGCGGCCCTCGAGCGCGTCGTCCGCCAGGAACCGCACGTGTGCCTCGAGCCGGGCCGGGTCGATCGCGCCGCCGGCGGCCATGACCGGCGGCGGAATCGGTTGGGGCTTGGCGGTCGTCGCGGGAGGCGCGGAGTGACCGAGCCCGGCGAGCGCGAGCAGCGATGCCGCAAGCGCGAGGCGTGCTGCGATCTGGCGCGGCGAGTGCTGGGACATGGCGGGAACCTCGGTTGGGTGGCGCGGTGCAGGTCTGTGGGCCGCCGAGGCTAGGATGGCCGAGCGAGGGCGTCAACGCTTCCCATCCGCTCGGAAGCGCCGATCCAGGTTCCCATCGTGCCCCGTGCCCGCGCGCATGCCGCGCGGAACCGCTTCGCCCGGCACGCTCCTGGCGCGGGGTGCGCGTCCCGCTTGGGCCGCGCGCCCATGGGCGCTAACATGCGGGCACTGACGCCGCACTCCTCCCCTGCGCACCCTCCGCGCGATTCCCCGGGACTCATGGCCAACGAACGCATCCGCCGCATCCTGTGGGCCGACGACGAGATCGACCTCCTCAAGCCGCACATCCGGTTCCTCGAGCAGAAAGGCTATTCGGTGACGCCGGTGCCGAGCGGTGGCGAAGCCCTGGCCGCGCTCGAGCGCGAGCGCTACGACGTGCTGCTCATCGACGAGATGATGCCGGGCATGGGCGGTCTCGAGACACTGGACGCTTTGAAACAGAAGGACATCACCGTGCCGATCATCCTCATCACGAAGAGTGAGGAGGAGGCCCTCATGGAGGAGGCCATCGGCAAGCGCATCACCGACTACTTGATCAAGCCGGTGAATCCCTCGCAGGTGTTCCTGGCGTGCAAGCGCGTCTTCGATTCGCAGAAATTGCAGGACTCGCAGCGCGCCCGCGACTACGTCGGCGAGATGCAACGCTGGCAGCAACTGGACGTCCGCCGGCTGGACTGGAAGGGCTGGGTCGATCTGTCCGTGGATGTCGCGCGCTGGGACGTCGGCTTGGACGGTGCGCCCGAAGCCGGGCTGCAGGCGGCGCACAACGACTTCCGGCGCGGACTGAACCCGGACTTCGCGCGCTATATCGAACAGCACTACCCGGCGTGGGTGCAGGGTGCCGCCAAGCGCGCCAAGACCGACCGGCCGCTGCTGTCGACCGACGTCGTCGAGCACGCGGTCGTCCCGCATCTGCAGGCCGGCAAGCGCGTCATCTTCATCGTCATCGACTGCATGCGCCTGGACCAGTGGTTCACGCTGGAGCCGCTGTTGGAGGAGTGGTTCGACGTCCAGCGCGACTACTACTGCTCGATCCTGCCCACCGCGACGCCGTATTCACGCAACGCCATCTTCTCGGGGCTGTTGCCGGCGCAGATGTGGAAGCAGCACCCCGACCTGTGGCAGGAGACGACCGACGACGAACGCACGCGCAACCGGTTCGAGCGCCAGTTCCTTGAGCTGCAGCTGGCCCGGCTGGGCGTCACGCTCGAGAAGGGGCTCAAGTACCTCAAGATCTACGATGCCGACGAAGCGCTGGCGACCCGCCGGCAGATCAACTCGTTCTCGGGGCTCTCGCTGGTGGCGATGGTGTTCAACTTCATCGACATCCTGGCGCACGGGCGCAGCGAGAGCGACATCCTGAAGGAACTGGCGCCCGACGAAGCGGCGTTCCGAGCGGTCACCAAGGCGTGGTTCACGCATTCGCCCCTGTACGAGATCCTGCAGGCGCTGGCACAGCAGGACTGCGTCACGGTGATCACCACCGACCACGGTGCGGTGCTTGGAAAACGCGCGGCGCTGGTGCATGGCAACCGTGACACTTCGAGCAACCTGCGCTACAAGTACGGGCTCAATCTCAACACCGACCCCAAGCAGGCTATCATCGTGCGCAAGCCGATGGACTACCTGTTGCCCGACGACGGCGTGAACAAGAGCTATGTCATCGCACGCGAGGACTATTACTTCGTGTACCCGACCCGGTTCCACGAGTTCGAGCGCCAATTCAAGGGCTCGTTCCAGCACGGCGGCGTGTCCGTGGAGGAGATGGTGCTGCCCATCGTGACGTTGCGCCCCAAGGCCCCGCGGGCGTGAGCAGTTCGCCGCGGAAGCGCAGTGCCTCGGTCGAGGGCACCGAGCGGCTGGGTGGCGCGCTCGCGCCGGCGCTGCGCGTGGGCGATGTGGTCACGCTGTCCGGACCGCTCGGCGCGGGCTAGACACGCTTTGTCTCGGGCCTCGTTCACGTGCTGGCGCCGGGCTCGCGCGTGCGCAGCCCGTCATTCACGCTGGTCAACGAGATCGCGGGTGCGTTGCCGGTGTTCCACCTGGATCTCTACCGGCTGGAACACACGCGCGACATCGAGAATCTCGGGCTCGAGGACTACGCCGAACGCGGCGCGCTCATCGTGGAGTGGGGTGAGCGCCTGCCGGGCGGCTGGCTCTACGAGGCGCTGCGAGTGACGATCGAGCCCGTCGAGACGGCCACCGGGAGCGACCTGACCGCACCGGAGCCGGAGCGCGTGATCGCTGCCGAAGCCGCGCACGGCCGCGGACGCGAGCTGCTCGCGGCCTGGTGCACGCTGCCGGAGGCGTGGTGAGCGGGTTCGCGCTGAAGCTGCGTTCGCATGCGGGCCGCGGGCGTGTGGCGGCGAGCCGTGCGCGCGCGGGTGCGCGGTGAGCGCCGACGCGCCGGGCTTGGCGCTCGAGACCGCCACGGAGCACGTGAGCGTCGCGGTGATCGGCCGCGACGGCGTCGTGCAGTCGCAGCTCGCGCGCGCGGTGGGCCATGGCCATACGCAGCAGCTCTCCGGCATGGTCTCGCACGTGCTGGCCGAGGCCGGCGTGCATGCGCGAGAGCTGCGCTGGATCGCCAGTGATCTCGGCCCGGGCTCGTTCACCGGTGTGCGCGTCGGGCTGGCCACCGCACGCGCGTTGGCACTGGTCTCGGGAGCGCGCCTGCTCGGGGCGTCCAGCCTCACCGCGCTGGCGCACGCGGCCGGAGGCCGCGGTCATGCCAAATCGCTCATCGTGCCGCTGGTGGGTGCCGGGCGACGCGATCTCTACGCGGGCTTCTATCGTGTCGATTCGCGCGGCCGCGTCCGGTTGATCGCCGCGCCGCGCGTGGACACGCCGGAGGTGCTGCTGGAAGCCGTGGCGGAGGTGCACGCCATGCTGCCCGATCACCACGTGCGCTTTGTCGGTCCTGGCGCGGGGCGTGAGCAGGACAAGCTCGAGGCGGCCCATGTCGGCAGCACGATCCTGGCGCTGCGTCACGATGGGCTTTCGGCGCTCGACATCGCCACGAGCGCGACGCTCGCCGAAGGTCCGGGCGCCGGGCTGCCCGCGCCGGGCCACGAGATGGAGCCGGCATATGTCCGGCCTGCCCAGGCCGAGGAGCGGGTCCGTCACAAGGTCATGGGTCTCACGCCGCCGAGCGTGCGAGTCATGAGGCCGGCGGATCTGCCGGTGGTCGACGAGCTCGAGCACCGGTTATTCGGCGACCCGTGGCCGCAGGGTTTCTTTCTCGAAGCGATGGGCGCGCCCGAAGCCGTCTGCCTGGTGGCGGAACGCCAGAGTGTCCTGGCCGGCTATCTCATCGCCTCGCTCTACGCGCCGGACGGCGAGCTCCAGAACCTCGCGACCGCGCCCGACCAGCAGCGCTGCGGAGTCGCACAGGCGCTGCTTGCCGAGCTGTTCGCGACGTCACGCGCGCGCGGCGTGCGTCAGATGCTGCTCGAAGTGCGCGTCTCCAACACCGCCGCGCAGGCGCTGTATCGCAAGCACGGCTTCGGGCTGAGCGGCCTCCGTCGCGGGTACTACAGGGGGCCGGATGAAGATGCGCTGCTGATGATGAAGCGGGTGTAGATGGAGCAGCAGGGAGGCGCCCCGTCGGCCACCAGCAGCTTCGGCATCTCGAGCCCGCGGCTGGCCGACGGCACGCTGCACTGTCGGCCGTGTCGGAACTCGCACCACATCCGACGAGCCAGAACGCGCACACCCTGTTGGTTGAAGCGGCCCACGAGAGTAAGCCCGAGATCGAGCGGCTCGTGGCGCGGCGCTTTCCCAAACCGCACGTCGAGACGGCTGTGCGGCCGCTCGCGGATGCGATCACCGCCGCATCGCTGACCGCGCAAGTCGTTGCGAACATGGCACAGTCACCGCCACCGGTGGCGGTAGTCCCAATGAATTCAGGCATTTCGACGCTTGCAATGGGACCGCTACGTCTGAGCCATGAAGCACGCGCGCTGCACCAAGCCATGACGCAAGTGGTCGCAGCAGCCGCTACGAACGACGGCGCGGACTCCGCGCCCGGCCGCGTCCCGGCAGCCATGCGTGAGCCGCTGCCGGCGTGGGTTCCCCGAGGTGATGCAGGATCGTTGAATGCCACTCCGTCAGCCAAGCCCCACGCTACAGTCCGTCGTATTTTGAGTAGCCGCGTTCGTTCCAGTAGTCCGCGGGCTCGTCGGCCACGTAGGCGATGTCGGTGATGGCCTTGATGTGCTTGAGTCCCAGCTTCATGGGCACCACGAGCCGCAGTGGAGCGCCGTGGGCCAGCGTCAGCGGCGCGCCGGCATGGTGTGTGGCGAGCATGGCCTGCGGATGCTCGGCGGTGTGCAGGTCGAGGCTCACGTAATAGGGCTCGATCTCGCCCGCCGAGTTCATGCTGACCATGCTGCGCATGGCCGCCCAGCGCATGCCGCGCGCGGGCGGGTACGCGGCCAGCAGGTCGGTGAAACGGAATCCGCCCCACGCCGCGACATGGCTCCAGCCCTCGACGCACACCAGTCGCGTGTTCATGTCATGTCGCGCGAAGCGCGAACGCAGTTCATCCAAGGCCAGGCTCGCACTGCCGCCGTTCGCGAGCCCCGACAGGTTCAATCGCCAGTTCGTCAGGAACTCCGGCCCCGGCGTGCGGCCATGGAAGTTGTTGCGCAGCGGCCGCGGGTCGGGCTTGTCGTACGTGCGCACGCTGCGGTTGCCCGACGCCAGTGCCTCGGCGACGTCATCGTCGAACGTCAGCGCGCGGTTCAGCGTGCGCTCGCGTTGTTCGCGCGTGAGTCCGATGCGCGCCGCCAGCGTGTCGAGCTTGTCGTGCGCGGCCGGCAGCCACGTGCGCTGGGTGCGGTCGGGCAGCACCCACCAGCCGGCGCTGGCGGTCGCCAGCGCGCCGGCGCCGAACAGCAGGAAGTTGCGGCGCGAGTGCGCTTCGAGCGTGCCGCGCTTCGCCTCATGCGTGCGCTCGGGTTGCTCCGCGACGCGCGCCAGTGCGCGG
>JANMAX010000188.1:0-19449 GCA_031360075.1 bacterium
CTGGTGCGACAAGATTGCTTAGTGACCGCCCGGAGGAGCAGGGAAACCCGCAAGGTTGCGAGCTCCTGGTACGGCGGCACCATCACCGCCCCCACCCATGGCCAGCGCGGCGGCCACTCCGCCGCCTGCGACGACCGCGATGGCGAGGAACTTATTACGTGCCAGCCAGCCCGGCTTGGACGAGGACGCGGACTCGATCGCCGGCTTGTGCAGCACGGGACGCGTCGTCCCCGGCGCCGGCCCCGAGGGCTTGCCCGTGGTTGCGTCCGGCTTCGCGGCGACCGAGCCCAGCGGCGCGGCGGCCACGCCCTTCAGCTGCGCGAACACCGCGAGCTCCTCGGCGTCAGCGTGCTTCGCATCGAGCACGAACGCTGGATCCGCGGCGAGCACGGCTCCAAAATGCTCCTTGGCGCGCGGCAGCATGCCCTTCTTGACGTAGCACCGCGCCAGCACGATGCGCGCCTCACGCAGTTCGTCTCCGGCCAATTCCTTGCGCAGGATCGGACCGGCCAACAGCCCGAGCGCCTCGTCGTAGCGGCCGTCGCGGTAGAACCCCTGGGCGCGCGAGACGAGTCCGGACGGCCGCGCCACCGAGGTCGCCGGCTTGGCCGGTGCCACCGCGGCGAGAACCGCCGCGGCGTGGCCGAACTGTGCCGCGAGCAACAGCGCGCAGGTCAGCCGGAGCACCGAGTGATGACGAACTTCCATGGTATCTCCTCCGTCAGACCGGCCTCAGTAGCCGATGTACCCGCGCAGGCCCAGCGACACCCCGTAGCCCGAGAAGTCCAGGTCGCGGTTGCCGATCGTGCCCGAGCCATACTGCGTGAACGTCGCCCCCTCGAACATCTTCGTGGCCTTCGCCGAACGGAACAACGCGCGGCCGGTGAGCGACAGTTTCGGATGCAGCACGTACTCCCCTTCGAGCCCGCCGTGGAAGTACTTGCCGACCTTCGTATCGGTGATCTTGATCGCGATGGACGGGGTGAACAGGAACCGGTCCGAAGCGTAGGAGTTCAGCATGGGGCCGCCACCGGCGAAGACGTTCAGGCGGAACTTGCCATGCTGGTGCGCCAGGTAGACGACATTGACGACGAGCGGCGTGGCCGTCAGTTCGTAGAGCGCCTTGGCATCGCCCGAGACGGTGTCCTGGTCGGTGGCGCGAAAACGCTGGAGTTCCAGGTCGAGCGACCACTTGGGAGCAACCGGGAAACGCACACCGATCCCGAACATGGGCTTGTTGTCGAACTTCTTGTCGCCGCCCCCGAGTGCCACGTACTCGCCGAAGTCCGTGTTATCACCGGCGCCGAGGCCGAATGACGCGCTGAGGCTTGCGGGAATGCGCTGTTGAGCCTGAAGTTGCTCGGCCTCGAACACCCTGAGGGCGGTCTTGAACACCGCGATTTCGTCGGGCGGCGTGCGGACTGCATCGAGACGATACTGCGGGTCCTGGCGGAGGATCTGCAGGAACGTCTTCTTCGCCGCCGCGGTGTCGCCCACCTTGACCTGGCAGCGGCCCAGCAACTCGCGGGCGGCCACGGCGTCACTGCCCGTCACCGTGCCACTGTCGAGCGCACCCTGCAGTGTGGCGAGCGCCTCGGGGAACTTGCCGGTGTCATACTGCTGCTGTGCTGCCGCGACCGGACTGGCCTGGGCCAGTGCCGTGCGCGGTGCGATCCCCACCAAGGTGAGGACGACGAGACACACGCTCGCGAGCGCGCGTGCGAGCCCCGGTCCGAAGAGCATCGTGCGATCCATTGCGTTGCCTCCCTGCGCGGCCGGGCGCGAGGCGCCTGGCCCGCGGATCAGTAGCCGATGTAGGCGCGAAGTCCGACGGACGCGGAGATGCCCGAGAAATCGACGGTGCGATCCTTGAGCGAAGCCGTGCCGTATGCCAGGAACGAGAATTCGTCCAGGACCTTGTCGGCCTTGGCCGCGCGACCCATGACCCGCCCCGTCAAGGCGAGGCGCGGATGCATGAGGAACTCGGTCTCGAGCCCGCCGTGGAAGTAGCTGCCGTTCTTCTGGCCCGACACCGTGATCGGCGTGCCGCCGAAGTTGCCGAACTCGATCGCCGAGATGGCGGACGACAACAAGCCGCCGCCCGCGAACAGATTCACGCGAAACATCCTGCTGGTGAACGTCGAGTGGACCAGGCTGAGTGAGAGCGGATACGCGGTGATCTCGTAACGGGCGTCGTTGGGCGCGACATTGCCATCGACATTGGTCGCGCGCAGCCGCTGCAACTCGAGCTCGAGCGCGAACCGCTGCGTGACCGGGAAGCGCACGGCGCCGCCGAGCTGCGGCTTGGCGTCATACTTGTCCTTGCCGCCACCGGCCACGGCGATCTCGGCCATGTCCTTGTTGTCGCCACTGCCGCTGCCATACGAGAACGACAGGCTGGCCGGCACGCGACGTCCTGCCGCGATCTGCTCGGCGGTGAGTTCGCGCTGGGCGAGCAGGAAGACTTCCTGCTCGTCCGGGCCCGCGGTCGTGGGGTCCGGGCGCCAGTTCGGCTGCTGACGCAGCACGAACTTGAAGGCCTGCTTGGCCTCGATGCGATTGCCGGACTTGACGAGGCAGCGCGCCAGGAGCCCGCGCGCGGCGATCGCTTCGGCCCCTGTGAACTGCGCTTCACGCAGTTTCGCGATCGCATCCGTGAACTTGGCGCCGTCATACAGCGCCTGTGCTTCCTCGAGCGCGGGCGAAGCGGCCCACGCGGTCGAAGTCTGCAGCACAGGTGCCGCGACGAGCGCGAGCGTCAGTGCGGTGAGCACGAGCTTCCACACCAGGGATCGCATCAGAGCCTCCTTGCCATGCGCGAGAACCAGAACGCGCCGGACGTCGGCGCGCGGGACAGCCTACTTCTTCTGCTTGAGCCTGAACAAGATGTTGGACTGCTGGCCGGCCTTGACGTTCACGGTGCTCGCACCTCCGGCGACCGTGAAACCCTCGCGCACCAGCGCGATCTCGTGCTTGCCCGGCGGGACGCCGGTGATCACGTAAGGCGTGGTGTGCCCGAGCTTGTCACCGTCCAGGTAGATCTCGGCCCAGCCGCCCTCGGACGAGATGCTGATGCTGCCGGAGGACGCCGCCAGGAAGTCATAGGACAGTTCCTTCGCCTCACCAGCGGCGATGTCGACTTCCCACTCCTTGTTGCCCAGGGTCGGGTGCTCGACGCGGACGGTGTGCTTGCCGACTTTGATTGGACCGTGCCACGACTTGGTGTTCTGGGCCTTGGCCTCACCGTCCACCATGAAGCTCGCGTACGGACTCGCGGTCACGAGCAAGGTCGCTTCCGACGCATCCGGGCTGGCCGGCGGCGGGATGACGGCAGCGGTCGCGGGCGGCTTGCTGCCGGGCAGCGTGCCCGATGCTGCAGCAGCGGCCTTCGCTGCGGCCAGCGCGCTCGCCGCGGCCGCGGCCGCGCCACGGCCCACGGTATCGGGAAGCATGGCTAAGGGCGGAAGGGGCTCGTTCGCCAGGTTGGCGTTCGCGGCGAGTGAGTCCGCGGCGCTCAGTGCCAGGGTGTCGACCGTCGGCTTCGGTTTCAACAACACCACAGCCAGCAGCACCGCCACCACGATCACCCCCGCGATCGCCGCGAGGATGGGCACCGGCAGGCCGCCCCGCTTGCCGCCGGCGGCGGAGGCGGGCGGCTTCGCGGCTGGAGCGGGCTTCGCGGGAGCAATCCTGGCAGGAGCGGGCTTGGCCGCTGCTTTGGCTGCCGTCTCGGCCGGCGCGCCCAGCTTGACCGCCGGCACCTCGGACGTCGGCTGCATGGCGGCCAGCTTGTCGCGATCCTTCTCGAGTTTCTTCAGGTGGTCTCGGGCCACGGCGTTCTCGGGATCCAGATGAAGGGCGCGGCGGAACTCGAGCAACGCATCGTCGATCTTGAGCAGCCCCATGTTCTCGAAGTACATGCCCTGATCCAGATGGCGCGACAGCCGCTTCTTGCGCCAGCGGTCGCCCACGGTCTCGGGCTCGAACGCGTACTCCTTCAGCAGGTCCTTGCCGCGCAGCAGGCCCAACTGTTCGATGATGCCCTCGAGATCCTCGCGCGCCTGCGCGATCGTGGCGTAGCGCTTGCTCACGTCCTTCGCGAGCATCTTGCGGACGATCGCGGCGACTTCCTCGGGCACGAGCGGATTGAATGTCGTGACATCCGGCGGGTCCACGGTGAGGATCGAGCGCAGCACGGTGGAGTACGAATCGCCCGAGAACGGCCGCGTTCCGCCGAGCAGTTCGTAGGCGACGACGCCGGTCGAGAAGATGTCCGAGCGCTCATCGACGACTTCGCCGGTCGCCTGTTCGGGCGACATGTACGCCGGCGTGCCCATGACCGAACCGACCATGGTCATCTGCGTACTGGTCTCGCTGCCGCTGCGCGCCAAGCCGAAATCCATGAGCTTGATGGTGCCGTCCGGCGTCAGCATGATGTTCGCGGGCTTGATGTCGCGATGGATGATGCGATGGCCGTGCGCGTGTTCGAGCCCGCGGGCCAGGTCGCGCAGCATGAGCAGCGCCATCTCGATGGGCGGCGTGCCATGGGCCTCGAGCCACTGCTTCAAGTCCATGCCCTCGACGAATTCCATGCAGATGTAGGCAACGTCGTCCTGACGGCCGCAGTCGATGACCTGGATGATGTTCTCGTGGCGCATCATGGCGGCGGCTCGCGCCTCGCGCTCGAAGCGCTGGACCAACTTCTCGTCCTCGGCGAGGTGCGGATAGAGGATCTTGAGCACGACTTGGCGCTGCAGCGACTTCTGCACGGCCAGATACACCGAGGCCATGCCACCGCTGCCGATCTTCTTCTGCAGTTCGAACGGACCGAAGTCCTTGTTCATCGCCATGGCTTCTGGTTCCTCGGGGATACTCGCGGCTCACCGCGCGCACGCGCGGTGCACCTTCAGCCAGTCAGCATGCAAGCAGCGGGCTCCGAGCGCAACGGGCGATTGCGCCCGATCGCTGGGTGTTATCGCGCTTCGTACGCCAGTTCGACGTCAGTCCCCAATCGGAGGACGTCATCCTCGGCCAGGACGTGCCGCGTGACCCGCGTGCCATTGACGTAGGACCCGAACTCCGAGTTGGTGTCGACCAGCACGACCGAGCGGCCGTCCCGTTCGAGCAGGCAGTGGTTACGGGACACACCGTCATGCACGAGCACCACATCGTTCTCCCGGGCTGAACCGATGCGCAATGGCAGGTCGAACACCTCGTACCATTGGGCGTCCTCCTCGCCCCCGCGCACGACCAGCAGGCAGACCTGCTTGCGCCGGCGCGACAGGACGAAACCCACGGCGACGAGGACGATGGCGCCGAGGATGATGCCGATCGCCGCGGTCGACCACCACGCCGGCACATAGACCTCGTTGCTCCGGTAGCGGTACTGCCCCACGACCTCCGATCCGGCGTCCCCGACACGGGCTTCCAGCTGATGCTGCTCACCGTCGCGCTTCCAACGCGAGTCGCGGAACGTCACGCGGTAGCGGTCGAGCAGCGCGCGCACGCCGGGCCCGAGCGACGGCGGCACTGCGCCGCCCGGTCCGACCTGCCACTGGGCACCGCCCGTGCGGGTCACCAGTCCTTCCAGCTGCTGCTGGCCGCCGGCCTCGCCGCCCGGCACCAGGACGAGTGCCAATGAAGTCACGCCACCGCGCAGCGCCGCGGCCAGCACGTCCGACGCGCGAGCGCGGCTGCCCCGGTCCTCGGCGCGTGTCAGCACAAGGAGCGCGCCCGCACCGCAGCGCCGCGTGGACACAGCCTTCTCGGCGGCGAGCTTCAGGGCGTCGAACAGGCGCGGGCCGCCGGCTGCAGCGACCGATGCCAACTGGTCGCCCGCCTGGGCCAGCTCGCGAGCGCTCCAGTCCTTCGCCACCGGACGGTCGCCGGCGAGCACCACTGTGACGCGATCGCCGGAGGCCAGCTCGCGAGCGACCATGCGCAGGACTTCATCCACGACCGCCGCACTCGCACCGCGCAGCAGAGGCGCATCGATCACCACGGTGAGGGCGCGCGCTCCGGTACCGCCGGAGTACTCGGTCCGGGTCTCGCCGACGCCATGCGCATCGAGCGTCACGGCGAGTTCGGACTCGAGGCGCTCGACTGGCGCACCCGTGTCGTCCTGGACCCGGACGATGACTTCGTGGCGCCCGGCCCCGGTGACCCGGACATGGTCGATCGAGACATGGCTGCCGGCCGCGAACGCCGGGGTGGGCTCCAGCACACTCAGGCATGCGGCAACCACGATCGCGAGAGCGGACACCAGGCGCGTGTGCATGGCGGTCAGAACCCGAACCGCGACGGGTTCTCGGCGACGATACGGATGGCGAACACCTTCGGGACGTACATCCGGGTCTCCTCTGTGAGCATGCCGCGCTCCACCAGGTGCCAGTACTTGCGCATCGAACTGAGCATGGGGTCATCGATCTTCTGCTTGAGCGAACGCAGCGCGTTCGGGCCGCGATTGTACGAGGCCAGCACCAACATGAAGTACTCCGGGCCCTGGTCGCGCAGCATACGGGCGAGGTAGCGCGCCGCAGCACGCGTCGAGCGGTCCACCCGGGTGCGGTCGTCGTGGCGCAGGTCCTGTTCATCGATGTGCAGTCCGTGCTCGCGAGCGGTCGGGGCCATCAGTTGCCACAGCCCGACCGCGTGCGCGCGGCTGACCTGCATGGAGTCGAGCCCACTCTCCACCCATGCCACATAGGCGACGGACTCCGGCAGGTGTTCCTGGGCCAGGATGGCACGGATGCGCGGCTGCAGCGTGCGCGACCGCTGCAGCATCTGCCGCATCGAGCCGGGGTGAGTCCTGTAGGCCTGTACGAAGCTCCAGACCTGTTCGATGAACTCCGGCGGCAGGTTGGGATCCTGGCCCAACTCGGCGCTGAAGCGGCGCAACTCGTGCTCGACGTACGTGCGCGAGTCGAGCGCGGCCACGGCCGTGCGCTCGTCGGCGAGCGCGTTGTTGCCCATGAGCGCGGCGGGATCGAAATCCTTCGCTTCGCTCGGCAGGGCGCGCAGCAGGTCGCCGAACAGCTCGCGCGGCCGCGCCAGGCTGGCACCCTCCGGTGCGAGCCCGCCGATGAGCATGAGATCCGCAGCGTGCGCGAGATGACCGCGCGCGATGTCGGGAGTCCCGCCGGCAGCGGCGCGCGCCGCCTCGAGCAAGCTCGCGACCGCTTCGCGCCGGAAGCCCTGTCCGATGCGGACCTTCTCCTCGCGTTCCAGCACCCAGCGCACCGCGACCACCACTCCGGCCGTCACCCCGATGAGCACGAGCGCGATGCGCAGCGCCCCCGACAGCGAACCCACATCGAACGCGGAGTGGCGTTCGAGCACGAACTCGATGTCCCCGAACCGGACCCGGTCGCCCGCGGTGATCGAGCGACGCAGCACGCGTTCGTCATTGACGTACGTGCCGTTCGCCGACTTGAGGTCGGTGAGCAGCCAGCCGTCCACCTGCGCGTCGGCGCGGGCGTGGATACGCGACACACTGGTGTGGTCCGCCGCCGTGCCGGCACCCGGCTCACGGCCGAACGTCGCGATACTGCCGTTCAGGCGCAATGGCGCACCGCCTGCGCTCGGCACCAAGCGCCAGTGGTCGCGGCGCAGGAAGCCACGCTTCGCGGGCGCCACTCGAGCCGGCGGTGCCGGCGACTCCGAGTCCGCGGCCCCGCCGGGATCGTCCGGCCCGCGAGCGTCCAGACGCGCGCTGGAGCGGTCGTCGAGACCCAGTACTTCGATGGTGACATCGTCGGCGAGCACGACCACATCGCCCGCGCGGACGGGCGCGTCCTGCACGGCGGTGCCGTTCACGCACGTGCCATTGCTACTGCCCAGGTCGCGAACCCGCCAGCCGTCGGGGCCGCGCACGAGCTCGGCATGCTCTCGCGAGACCCCCGCGGCCTCGAGCACAACCTCGCAGCCCGGCAACCGCCCGAACCGCACGCGCTCACCCCCGAGTTCCACGTCGCGCGTACGCTCGACCACGCGGATGCGCAGGCGGATCATCCGCTCGCGCCCCCGTAATGATCCTCGACGCGGAACGTCGTGTGTCCGGCGCGCACCTCGTCGCCCGCTTGCAATTCGCGGCGCGTGACCTTCTCGCCGTTCACGAATGTGCCGTTGCTCGAACCGACGTCGTGGATGACCCAAGCTTCGCCATCGGGGACGATCGCGAAGTGATCGCGCGACATGCGCTGGTCGGGCTGGATCATCGGCTCCTGACCGCCGGCGCCGCTCGGCGCGCGGCCGACGCGCACGCCGCGACCCTGGAGCTCGAGCCGGGCGCCGGGCAGGATGACGTCGGTCACCACGAGCGCCCATGCACGGGGCGTGGGAGGCTCGGGCAGCGCGGGCGCGGGCACGCGCAGCGCGGGGGCCGGCTCGATGATGCGAGTCGCGTCGGCGAAATCACGCGGCTCGGGCTGCATGCGCGGCGGCGCACCCGTGCACTTCGGGCACGTGCGCCACAGCATGTCCATCAGATGCCCCTCGGGGCAGTGCTTGAGCACGCGGGGGCGGGATCGCGTCGTCATGATGCGCCGCAAACTAGCACCCGGCGGCACACACGGCCAATCCCACCCGGCTGTGTGCGCGTGGTCGTCGGTCCGGATCGCCGGTGATGCCCCCACGCGCGGGGGCACCCCTTCGGCGAAGGGTCAGCGCGATGCACTCACTGGAAGCGCACCTCGATCGGGACCGACGAGTTCTGCACGAAGACCTCCTTGCTGGCGAGGACCTGTGTGCCGGTCTTGTCGCGCAGTTCAATCAGGCAGCGCCCGGGTTCGACCTCGCGCACGACGAGATTCGGATAGCCCTTGAACCTGCCGCGCACGAAGATCTGCTTGCCGGAGGACGGCGCGTAGATCGACAGGATACCGGAGCCGATCCGGAAGTCCTGGCGGATCCTCACAGTCTTTTGACCGGCGCGCAGGGTCTTCATCCTCACGGCTTCGACGTAGTCGGGATGCACGAACCGGAAGCGGTGCTCACCCGCCGCCATCGACAGGTCGGCGCTCTTCACGAGCGTCGGGTAGGCCGTACCATCCACGAACAGCTGGGCTTCGGGTGCGCATTCGATCTTGACGTTGACGCCAGCGGGGGCGAGCCACGGCTTGTCGCCGCCGGTCGCTGGCGGCGGAGCCGCCATGGGTGTTGCGCTGGACGACACCGCTTCCTGGGGACTGAGCGCGATCTGGAGCCGGGTGTTCCCGCCCGCCGCGACGCGGGCAGCCCTGACCCGATTCCAGCGTTCGTAACCCAGTGCCGTGACTTCCACCGAGTGCGTGCCGGGTGCCACGGAGAGGAACCAGGTCGCCGAATCGATCGCGGTGGCGGTGGCGGGCGAACCGTCGATGAGCACCCGGTCGGCCTTGGGGTTCACGGCCACGAACAGCGTGCAGCCAAGTGCCACCGACGGCGCCAGCACCAAGCGCAGCGTGTGATCGCCGCTCGAGGTCAGCAGCAGCGTCGTGTCGCGGGTCCGGAAGCCTGCAAGCGTGACACGCACCCGCGTCTCGCCCTCCGTCAGGTTCCCGAACGACGCCGGTGAAACCCGGGTCGCCCCGGTTCTCGGCAATAGCACCTGCGCCCCCGGCGGTAGGGTCTCGACCACAAGCGTCAGCACGTCCGTCGCCGCGACCGGCGCCGCTTCCAGGCGGTCGCCGGCGCGATCCCACGGGTGCCACACGAACAGTGCAATCGCGATCGCCACCACGGCGACCCCGACCGCGATGAGCAATCCGATCCACTTCTGGACCGGAGCTGGGGCGGCGGCGCGAAGTGGACGGGCAGGCGGCGGCATGGGTGGCGGCGGCGGTGCGGGCCGCGAAGGCGGAGGCGGAGGCGGAGCGGTCGATGACGCCACCGGAACCGCCGGCGCCGGGGGCGCGGGTGGCGGTGCTGCGGGTGCCGGCCGCGCGGCGCGGACGGGCGGTGCTTCTCCCGGCACCATGAGTAGCGTCTTGTTCGCGTCGAAGTCCTCCGCGGGCGCGGCAGGCTCCACGGGCACCACGGCCTCCACGGGCGCGGCGGACGGGACCGGCCCCGCATCCGATGCCGACGGCTTGAGCCGCCGCACGAGGGACTGCGCCGCGCTGTTGCGCGGGTCCTCGGCGAGCAATCGTTCGAGCTCCTCCAGCGCCGCGCGGCGATCGGCCTCGCCGCCCTTCGCGAGTTGCTCCGCGTCACGCAACAGGCTCACGAGCGCTCCCGGCTTCGCTTTCGCGGCGTAAGCCACCGGGCTGCCGAGATAGTTGCGCAGCACGTCGGTGCAATGCATGACCCGGTAGGTATCGAGCAGGTCGTCGAGCGCGCGACGGACCTCGCCCGCATCCTGTGGACGCTCCTCACGCCGCTCCGCGAGCAGTCGGTCGAGCAGGCGTGCGAACGCCGTCGGCACCAGCGGGTTCAGCTGGAACACAGGCGCCGCCCGGCGGCCCGCGCCCTTCACGGACGGCCCGATGATGTTCTCGAAGGGCAGGCGAAGCGTCAGCAGCTCATAGATGAGCACGCCGAGCGTATAGAGGTCGGCGCGAGCGTCCTCCGTCTCCTCCCGCACCTGCTCGGGCGGCCGGTAGAGTTCCTCACGCAGCGCATCGGGCATGACCAAGGACTGCATCACGCTTTCGCGTTCCCGCAGCCCGAAGCCCAGCACCTTGACGCCGCCATCGGGAGTCACTTTGATGTGTCGCGGCCGCAGGTGGCGGTGCAGGACCGACTTGCCATGCGCATACTCGAGCGCGCTGCAGACCTCGTGCATGATCGCGACCGCGACCTCGGGCGGCGGCGGTCCGAAACGCGCGATCAACTCGTTCAGGTCGTGGCCCTCGATGTACTCCAGCACCGCGTAGACACGCTCGCCATCATCCTTCAAGTCGAGCACCGAGGCGATGCAGTTGTGATCGAGCCGGCCCGCGGTGCGCACCTCGTCCATGAATTCACGCACCCGCTCCGGATCCTTGGACGTCTCCGGGTGCAGCACCCGGAGCATCACCTTCTGGGAACGGATCGAGGCGTTCTCGGCGACATACGAGTCCGCCGAACGGCCCTCCCGGAGCAGGCTCTTGATGATGTAGTGGCCGATCTGGGTCAGGTCAGACATGTCGGGTGGCTTCCGGACTGCACGATCGAGCAGTGTGCAAGAGAGTAAATGGCGGTCCGGCCCGGAACTCAGCGGCCGGCGGAGAGATCGACCTGGAGATTGCTGGCGCCCTGCGGGACCACGACGCGACGCGACGCGACGACTTCACCCGTTCGCCGGTCGCGCAGTTCGATGATGTGCGCGCCCACCGCCACCGGGCGGACCGGCGACGGGGTCACGACATGCTGGTAGATACCGTCCATGTAGATGTCGAGCCCGCCGCGCGGGCCGGTGACATTCACTCCGCCCGTGCCAGAAGTCAGGTCGATGCTGAAGGCGAGGAGTGTGTCCTGGGGCCGCGGTGAGCGCTTCTGTTCGCGTGTGCCGTAGTCGCCGCCATCGACGCGCACCTTCCAGCGTTTGCGCAGGACACGCTGGACCCAGTGCGTCACACCGCGGGCGACGGGGTTATCATCCAAGTAGATGTCCGAACTGGGGGTAACGGCGACCTCGACCACGATCGAATCCGTGGACCACGCCATCGACAACGCCCCGGGAGCGGCGGGCAGCGTAACGCTTGGCGTTACCGGCGTCACGGTCGCCGCCGGCTCGCTCCCCGGCACTGCCGTGGGCGGTGTTCCGGCCGCGAACGCAACCGGCTTCGCGGCCACTCGGCTGCTGTCCACAGGCGGCGGAGGGGCCGCGAGCGCCAGCGTCTCGGGGGGCGCGAGCACTTCAACGACCGCCGGGCCTTGAGCGCTCGTGACGGCCGCACTGGGATCAGCGGACGGCGGCTGCGCGGGCGGCGCGCCGTTCGACCGCAGCAGGACCGGCAGGACTGCCGCCACGACCGCCACGGCCGCCACCACCACGACCCCCGCGACCACCGGGACGTAGGGCCGCAGGGCGCGGTGGCGGTCCCGCTGCTGCAGTCCGCGCACGGTGCCCGCGGGATCCGCGACGTAACGCGCCAACAGGTCTTCGCTCGCTTTCATGCCGAGCAGCACGGCGATCTCGGCCGGTAGCGCGCCCTGAGCCTTGATCCAGGCACTCAGGTCCCAGCCCTCAACGTGTTCCATCTCGATGAAGAACTGGCCATCGAGCGGACCTGATTGACGTACACGCACGATATTGGCGTGATCCATCTTCGCCAACTGCGAGGCTTCAGCGGCGAAACGCTCGACGAAACTGTCGTGCTGCGCGAGATGTTCGCGCAGGAGCTTGATGACGACCCGCCGGTCGAGCACCTTGTGTAGTGCCAGATAGACCGTGCCCTGCCCGCCTTCGGCGCTGATCAGACGTTCGAGGACGTAGGGCCCGAAGTCACGTGGCAGACGCTCGGCCATGCTCGCGCCGTTCCCGTCAGCGGTTGGCGCCGAACCGGTACTCGGCGCGCACCGTGCCACCCGCGGTGACCTGGACTTCGGCCGGTCCCTGCGGCTGGGCGCTCTTGGGGCGCATGACACGGATGGCGTGCGGCCCCGGAGCCAGACCGCGCACGACGCAAGGCGCCGGCTCGGGGTACTGCGCGCCGTCCACCAGCACCTGCGCACGGCTGGCACCGATCAGCGTGATCTCGATGTTGCCGAGCGGGCCTTCGACAGGCAGTTCGGCGACCAGTGAATAGCGGCCACCGGAAACGACATGCACCGGCACGTCGACCACGCCTCCCGCTGCACCCTCGACGCGCACGACATGATCGCCCGCGGGCAATGCCTGCGTGAGGAAGCCGACATCCTGCGCGTACACCTCACCATCGATCGAGAACGTGCTCGGCTGGAACGGCCGCGTCATGAGTCGCACCGTCCCCGGCCGGGCGGCCGAAGTCGCACCTGGAGCGCCTGCTGCGGGAGCGACCACCGCGGGCGAGGGCTTGGTCGCAGCGGAGCCGGACGGCGGCGACTTGGCCACCGGCGGTATCGCGATCGTCGCAGGCGCTCCGGCGTTCGGGCCCGCGGGCTCGGTCCCGGGCTCAGCACCGGGTTCGGCGCCGGGCTTGGCGGTCGTGGGCTTGCTCATGGCTGCCGCACCCGGCTGCTCTGCTCCAGCGGCAGGCGCACTCGGTCCCGGAGTGACCACCGGATCCGAGCCCGTGCGAACGCTGCCCGGGCGCTTGAGTTGGCCGAACAACACGACGCCGACCACTGCGACCAGCACGAGCATGACGGCTGCCACAACCCCGAGAACGCCGACGTTGGCAGGGGACTTCGGCCCTGGTTCATCGCGCTCGCCCTGCGCACCCTTGCTCGATCCCGCCGTCGTGGGCGTATCTCCGGTCATCGCACCGGAGCGGCGCACGACGATGGCCGTGATGTTGTCCGGTCCGCCGCGCTCATTGGCCAGGTCGATCAAACCCGCGCAGGCCTCGGCCGGCGGCAGTTCGCCGGCGATGCGGGCGATCTCGGCCGACGTGACCAGACCATGCAGCCCGTCACTGCACACGACGATGACGTCTCCGGCCCTGGTGCCTTCGAACGCGAGCTCGGCGTCCACCTGGACTTCATCGAGCGCACCCACGCTCCTGGTCACGACGTTGCGCCGGTGGTCGTGCTTGGCCTCCTCTTCAGTGAGGTGGCCCTTCTCGACCAGTTCCGCGACCAAGGAGTGATCCTTCGTCAACTGCTGCGCCGTGCCACCGCGCACCAGATAGGCGCGGCTGTCGCCGACGTGCCCGACCCAGACCTCGGTCCCGCGCAGGATGACGGCCGTGCAGGTCGTGCCCATGCCGCGCTGGTCGAGATGGGCCGCCGCCTGCCGATGGACGGTGTCGTTCGCCTGTTCGATGGCGTCGCGCAGCGTCTCGGCCGGGCCACCGCCGGCACCGGCGCGCACCCGGTCGACGACGGTCGTGACCGCCAGTTGGCTCGCGACTTCGCCGGCGCTCGCGCCGCCCATGCCATCGCAGACCACCAGCAGCATGCCGCGCTCGGCACGCAAGGCGGCGTCTTCGCCCACCCACAAGGCGTGCGAATCCTCATTGCCCGTGCGCTTGCGGCCGACATCGGTCGCGCTGGCGATCAGGAAGCCGTCCGCCTCGATCAGGTTCGATACCGGATGGTCCACGTCCACCCACCTGCTTTCAGGTGTTTGTTCACAGAGGACTTCGTGAGCATCTCGCAGCGGGCCACGACACGGGCGGCATCCACCCGGGCACCAAGGTGCTTCACACCGCTTCCGTTCGGTGGCCCGCGTGTTCCGATGGAGACGCGCGGGGCAGCCGACTCGATATGGCGGCGCAGCATACACGACCGCCCTGCCACGCGACTCCCGGCGCAGCGACCGCTCTCCACTGCACCCCCGGACACCGACCCGGGCATGTTCGCCGCGGGATCGCGCGCATTCCACCCCCCTGGGCTCGACTCGGAGGCCATTCCCCCGCCGGCTCCGGACCGGTCACGGCTGCCCACACGATCAGCCCAGGTGATCGAAGTTTGGCTTTATGCACGCTTGCGGGAACGCGCGTGCAGAATTTGCACGTTCGCTGCGCTGGCAGGCTGCTCTCCGCGCGCTATTCGTTAGGTACCGGCGAAAGCGGCTCCTACACTTCAGCTAGCGTTGTTCGGCTCTCCCTCTCCGTATTCCCCACATGCACTCTCCTGGCGGCCTCTCCCCACTCCCACGGCCCGGACGGTGCGACGACTCGACGCCCCGTACCGCGAGCGCGGGACGTGGGCGCTCGCGCGTTGCATCCCCGGCACGCTCACTCCTGGCCACCGCGCTGTGCGCGGTCGTGCTCGGGGTGTCCCCAGCGCGTGCCCAGACCGTCGCTCCCGACTTCTACATCACGAACGGCCAGGTCACGACCCAGGTGCTGCGTGACAGCACGCTGTACGTGGGCGGCACGTTCTCGTTCGTCGGACCCGTGACCGGAGCCGGCGTCCCGGTCGACTCCGTCACCGCGCTGCCGACTGCCGGATTCCCGCGAGTCAACGGCACGGTGCTCACGGCAGTCCCGGACGGCAGCGGTGGTTGGTTCATCGGCGGCCAGTTCACCATGGTGGGGAGCAGCACGCGCAACAACCTGGCCCACGTTCTCGCTGACCTCTCGGTGGCGGCTTGGGACCCCGGGGCCGGTGGCGCCGTGCGCACGCTCGTGCTGCAGGCCGGCGTGCTCTATGCCGGCGGCGACTTCCTCACGCTCGGCGGCCTGACGCGCAATCGCATCGGTGCGGTCAATGCCGTGACCGGCACGACCACAGCGTGGAACCCGGACGCCAGCGCTTCCGTCCGCGCGCTCGCCGCCGGCCCCGGGGTGATGTACGTCGGCGGCCAGTTCCTCACCATCGGCGGTCAGTTGCGAAATCGCATCGCCGCGCTCAACCTGACCACCGGCGCTGCGGATCCCCTCTGGAACCCGAATGCCAACGGACTCGTGCTGGCGCTGGCGTACGAACCGGTATTGGGCGTGCTCTACGTCGGCGGCCAGTTCACGGTCATCGATGGAGTCGTCCGCAACCGCATCGCGCAGCTTGAGGGCCCCACGGGTTTCGACACCGGCTGGAACTCCGGCTCGAACAACTCCGTGTTCGCCCTCGCTGCGACCAGCACTTCAGTGTATGTCGGCGGGCAGTTCACGATCATCGGCGGCCAGACCCGTAGCCGCATCGCCGAACTCAACCCCAATACGGGTTTCGCCACGGCGTGGAACCCGGGTGCCGGGAACATCGTCCAGGCACTGGCGCTTTCGGGCACCACGTTGTATGCGGGCGGCGACTTCCTCACCATCGGTGGGCAGAACCGCAGCCGCATCGCCGCCCTCAGCACGCTCACCGGGCTCGCGACCGCGTGGAACCCGAGCGCGTTCGGGACGCTGTCGGCGCTTGCGACCAGCGGCGGCAAGGTGTTCGCGGGTGGCTCGTTCAATGGTCTCGGCGGCACGGCACGCAACAACCTGGCCGCCATGAACACGCGCACGGGTGTGGTGACCCCGTGGGCCCCGGATGCCGACAACCTGGTCCAGGCGATGGTCCTGACCCCGAGCCAGATGCTGGTCGGCGGCACGTTCACGCAGGTCGGCGGACAACTGCGCGGCAATCTGGCTGCGGTCGACCTCGACCTCGGCCTCGCCTCACCGTGGGCGCCCGGCTGCAACGGTCAGGTGTCCGCACTGGCGCTTGCCGGCAGCCGTGTCTATGTCGGCGGGCTGTTCACCAGTCTCGGCGGCCAGCTGCGCACCAACCTCGGTGCCGTCGACCTGAACTCCGGATTGGCGCATGCTTGGACGGCGAACGCCGACGCCCAGGTGTTCGCTATCGACGCCAGCACGCCGACGGTGTATGTCGGCGGCAACTTCCTCACGCTCGGCGGCCAGCTCCGCAGCTTTATCGGCGCGCTCGATTCGTCGACCGCAGCCGTGACCGCGTGGGCGCCGGAAGCGAGCGCGCAGGTGCGCACGGTCCTGCCGGCCTGCGATCGCGTGTATGCAGGCGGCACGTTCACAAGCATCGGCGGTCAGTTGCGCAACCGCATCGCCGCGCTTGACCGCGTGACCGGCAGCGCGCTGGCGTGGAACCCCGATGCGAACGGCCCTGTCCTGGCGGTGCTGCCGCAGTCCGGGGTCGTCTATCTGGGCGGCACCATGACCGCCTTGGGCGGACAGGTTCGAAATCGCGTCGCTGCGGTCGATCCGCTCTCCGGTGTGGTCGGCACGTGGAACCCCAACTCGAACGGCACCGTGCGTTCGCTGGTGGGTTCCCCCAGCCAGATCTTCATCGCCGGTGTGTTCTCGTCCATGAACGGCGTGCCCTCGGGCAATCTGGCTTCAGTGAGCATCGATGCCAGCAACCCGTGCCCAGTGATCTCCCTCACCGCCCCGCCGCTGCCCGCAGTCCCGCTGGGTGTTCCCTACAGCACGTCGATCAGCGCCGTCGGCGGCACTGCGCCCTATTGTTATGCGATCTCCGCCGGTGCACTACCGGCCGGCCTCGCGCTCGACGCCGCCACGGGGCAGCTCTCTGGAACAGCGGCGGATCCGGGTACGGCGGCGTTCTCGGTCACCGCCAGCGACGCGCGCGGCTGCACCGGGACTGCGGCCTACACGCTCACCGTGGCCAGCGCCGGCCAGTTCTCGTTCGTGGTCCAGCCGTCGGATATCGGTGCCGGTGGCACCATGACACCTGCGGTCCAGGTGCTGGCGAGCAACGCCCAGGGTGCCCCGCAAGCAGGCACGGCCGTATCGCTGACGCTCATCGGTACGGGCACGCTCGCGGGCAACGGCCCGGTCGTCACCGACGTGAACGGCATCGCGACGTTCCCGGCGCTGAGCGTGGCGGTCGCGGGCAGCAAGCGGCTCTCGGCCGCGGGTGGCGGACTTGCGCCGGCCACCAGCACTGCATTCAGCGTGACCGCAGGGCCGGCGGCGACGCTGGCCTTCACGACACAGCCGTCGAATGTCTTAGCAGGCGTCGCGATCGCCCCCGCCGTGCGCGTCAAGGTATCCGACTCGTTCGGCAACGGCGTCACTGGTGCCTCCGTGGCGCTGGCGCTCAGCGGCACCGGTACGCTCAGCGGCGGAGCCGCCGTGCTCAGCGACACCACCGGGGTCGCCGTGTTCAACGCATTGGCCGTCGACACCGCCGGCAGCAAGCAGCTCTCCGCCACGAGTGGTGCGCTGCCGCCGGCCACGAGCACCGCGTTCACGGTCTCGGCCGGAGCCGCCGCCAGCGTGGCGTTCACCACGCAGCCATCGAGCGTCGTGGCGGGTGCGGCCATCGCGCCGGCGGTCCAGGTGAGAGTCGCCGACGCGTTCGGCAATGGCGTCGCCGGCGCTTCGGTCGCGCTGACGCTGTCCGGCACCGGCACCCTCACGGGCGGCGGCGCGGTCGTCAGCGGCGCCTCCGGCATCGCCTCGTTCGCGGCGCTGAGCGTCAACCTCGCGGGATCCAAGCAGCTGTCGGCAGTGAGCGGCGCACTCACGCCTGCCACGAGCGCGGCGTTCAGCGTGTCGGCCGGACCGGCTGCGGCGTTGTCGTTCGTGGTCCAGCCGGCGGCTGTCATCGCGGGCGCTTCCATCACCCCCGCGGTGCAGGTGAAGGTCGCGGACGCTTTCGGTAACGGGGTCGCGGCCGCTCCGGTCACCGTCTCGCTGGTGGGCACTGGAGTGCTGTCCGGCGGCGGCGCAATTGCCACCGACGCGGCGGGACTCGCGAGCTTCGCCGTACTGAGCGTGAACCTCTCCGGCAGCAAGCAACTCTCGGCCACGAGTGGCGCACTCACTCCGGTCACGAGCACGGCCTTCACGGTCTCGGCCGGGCCGGCCTCGGCGATGTCGTTCACGGTCCAGCCCGCCAATGTCGTCGCTGGCGTCGCGCTCGCTCCCGCCGTACAGGTGAAGGTCGCCGACGCGTTCGGCAACGGCGTCGCCGGCGCACCGGTGAGCTTGTCGCTCGTGGGCAGCGGTGTGCTCACCGGCGGAGGCAGCGTCGCGAGCAACGCCAGCGGCGTCGCGTCGTTCGCGAGCCTGAGCGTCAACCTCGCCGGCTCCAAGCAGTTGTCCGCGGCGAGCGGTGCGCTCACGCCGGTCCTGAGCGCGTCGTTCAGCGTGTCGGCTGCGGCAGCGGCGGCGCTCAGCTTCGTGACTCCGCCCTCCGACATCGTCGCGGGAGGCACGATCGCTCCTGCCGTGCAGGTGAGGGTCGTCGACGCGTTCGGCAACAACGTCGCGGGCGCATCGGTCGCGCTCTCCCTGCTGGGATCCGGCACGCTCACCGGTGGCGGAGCGGTCCCGAGCGACGTCACGGGGCTCGCCAGCTTCGCCGCACTCAGCGTGAACCTGGCGGGGACCAAGCAACTGACGGCCACGACTGGGGCACTCACCCCGGCCACCAGTAGTGCGTTCACCGTGACCGCTGGAGCCGCCACGGCACTGTCGTTCGTGACCCCTCCGACCAACGCCGTTGCAGGCGCCACGATCACGCCCGCAGTGCAGGTCAAGGTCGCCGATGCGTTCGGCAACGGCGTCGCGGGCAGCTCCGTCGCGCTCGCTCTCTCCGGCACCGGGACGCTCACGGGTGGTGCGGCTGTCCTCAGTGATGCCACCGGCCTCGCGACGTTCAGCGCGCTCAGTGTGAACCTGGCGGGTTCCAAGCAACTCACGGCCTCGAGCGGCTTACTGCCGGCCGCCACCAGCACCGCGTTCACGGTCTCGGCCGCAGCGGCGACCACGCTGTCGTTCACGACACAGCCTTCCAGTGTGGTCGCGGGCGTGACGATGACGCCCGCCGTGCAGATCAGGGTCGCGGATGCGTTCGGCAACAGCGTCGCCGGCGCCTCGGTCGCGTTGTCGCTCTCCGGGACCGGCACGCTGACGGGTGGCGGTGCGCACGTCACCGACGCGGCCGGGCTCGCCAACTTCGCCGCGCTCAGCG
>JANMAX010000190.1:0-6515 GCA_031360075.1 bacterium
GCGGCGCTGCTGCCGCGCGCGGCTGCTGCCGCGCGCGCGGCCGCCAGCGCCATGCGCTCGCGGGCGCGCGCCAGCGCAGCGGCCAGGCGTTCGCGGCCGAACGGCTTCAACAGGTAGTCCACCGCGTGCACTTCGAACGCCTTCAGGGCGTACTCGTCGTACGCCGTGCAGAAGATCACCGCCGGCGCGCCAGCAGCGCGCGTGTCCGGCTGCAACAGTTCGAGCACTTCGAAGCCATCCAGCTTGGGCATCTGGACATCCAGGAACACCAGGTCGGGTGCGTTCTCGCTGATCGCCTTCACCGCCTCGAAGCCGTTCGCACACTCGCCCAGGACTTCCACGCCGGCGTGCGCGCTCAAGTACTCCCGCAGCAGCGCGCGTGCCGGCGCCTCGTCGTCGACCAACAGCACCCGGATGCGCTCAGACATGGACCCCTCCCGTGCCCGCAAGTGCCGGCAGCGTGAGCGTGACCCGGAACTTGTCGCCCGCGAGCACCGATTGCAGGTGCGCGTCACGCGCCCCGAACACCTCGAGCCGGCGGCGCACGTTCTCGAGCCCCACACCCTCACCGCGCCGCGACGGTGCGTCGGGATCCACCGGGTTCTCCACCACCACGCGCAACTGGCCACCCTCGCGGCGAGCCTCGATCCGGATCGCGCCGCCATCGACGCAGTCCTGTATGCCATGCTTGATGGCGTTCTCGACCAGCGGTTGCAGCAACAACGGGGGCACCAGGCAGTCGGTGACATCGCGGTCGACCGCGCGTTCGATCCGCAGCCGTTCGCCGAACCGCACCTGCTCGATGCCCAGGTAGCGCTCGACCAGCGCCAATTCCTCGCCGAGCGTCACCGCATCGCGCGCGCCCAGCGACAGCGTCTTGCGCAGGAAGTCGCCCAACCCCTCGCACATGCGCCGGGCGCCCTCGGGGTCGGAGCCCACGAGCGCGTTGATGCTGTTGAGGCTGTTGAACAGGAAGTGCGGATTCAGCTGCGCACGCAGCGCCCGCAGTTCGGCCTCACGCGCAGTGACCTCGGTCTCGAGCACGCGACGCTGCGCCTCGTGCGAGGCCTCGAACGCCAAGTACAGGTAGTGGGCGATCGCGCTCAGCAGGTAGAGCGGGATGCCCGCCATGAAGATGATGCCCAGATCGCGCAGGAGATCGACTCGCGCCAGCCCGTAGCCGGGGAACCGGCTCACCAGCAGCACCGCCCACGGCGTGCCGATCGCAGTCCAGATCGCGCTGGCCTGCAGCGCGGCGGCAAGCTGGGCGGTGACCGCCCGGCCCGTGATGCCCGCCTGCAGGGGGTGGCGGCGGCACACCCACCAGGCCGAGAGCGCCACGAATGCGAAAATCACCTGCATGGGGATCGCGAACAGGAATGCCGCGGGCCACGGCCGCGGTGTGATGACGTGGAACACCCACGCCAGCGGCACGCCGAAGAGCGCGGCCGTGACCACCACCACCAACAGGCGGGCGGGACGTGCGAGCAGCGGGTGCATGGCCTACGCGGTCGGCGGCGGGGGTGGCACGTCTTCTCTGATGATCGTGACGCCCGAGGAGTCGACCCGCACTTCTTTGCGCGAGTGCGAGCCGCTGGCTCGCGCGTCGGAGTCCGAGCCGCGCATCACGCCCACTTTCACCCCCCGCAGTTCACCCTTGCCGCGCTTGGCGTTACGGACCTCGATGCCGGCCATGACCACCAGTCCGCGCAGGACCAGCGTGGTGCCGCCACCCATCTCGGTGCGCCGGGTCTGGTCCTCGACGCCGCCCATGATGGGCGACACCTCGGTGATCACATGCCAGTCGTCGGGAACGATGATGTCGATGCCGCCCCACCACGCGAACGCTTCCACCACGACCTCGCGGCCGCGCGCCTTGGCGCCGCGCAGGTCGAGCTCGACCCCGCCCATCACCGCCGACGTCTCCATGCCGACCAGATCCTGCGACTCGATCGTGCGCGACACGCCGCCCATGAACGCGAACGGCCGCGGATACGAATCGCGTTCGGCCGTGTCGCCGGGCTGCGGCCCGCGCATCGATCGCCACACCAGTGACGAGCCGACGATGATCATGAACACCGGCCACAGCCGGAAGAGGCTGATGTTCACGAAGCCCAGCTCACGCGCCAGCATCCAGCCGCCCGCCAGCAGGAACAGCACACCGCCGACGACGCGGCGTGTGCCATCGAGGCCGGTGACGCGCACGAAGCCATACGCCAGCAAAAGCACAGGCCACCAGCGCAGCACCTGATCGGCGTCGGCGACACCCAGATTGTCGAGCGTCCAGAGCGCGCCGAGCGCGACCAGCAGGACTCCGAACAACAGCCGGCCCGTGAAGCGCATGCGATGCAATGAAGCCTCCACCGGGCGCGGCAGCCCGCCGTCGTAACGTTCGTCACCGTTCATCGCCCACCTCCCGCCGTGCTTCACCCACCACCTCGGATGGAGCGTGCACCAGGTACGCGGTGAACGCGAGTCCCAGCGCCACCGCCAGCGCGAGCATCGCCAGCTGCCCGCTCATCGTGATCGCCGACTTCGCCACCGCGGCGCTGGCCGCGAGCGCGCTCGCCGGATTGCCCCACGCCACCAGCGCCAGCAGCGCGACGTTCTGCAGCACCAACCACGCCGTGCAGGTCGCGAACACCAGCTCGCGCCAGCGGCGCCATCCGCTCTTGCCGTGCTCAACTGACATGATCGTCCT
Organism: bacterium; assembly: GCA_031360075.1. GTDB lineage: Bacteria > Eisenbacteria > RBG-16-71-46 > RBG-16-71-46 > RBG-16-71-46 > JAIOPA01. The sequence continues at coordinate 2,702 of JANMAX010000190.1, forward strand.
CCGGGTAGCGCCACATGGATGCCGCGACCGCCTGCGCCAGCGTGCCGAGTCCCACCGCCACCAGCACCAGCGGCCAGCTGCGCGACCACCCGAGTCCGTACCAGCCGTTGGCGGCCACGAGGAGCCAGCACCCGATCCCGAGCGTGGTGACGCCAGAGCCGAACTCCCGCGGGTCCCGTGCGGTCACCAGCTTGGCGAGCCCGGCACCGATCGGGAACACCGCCCACCACGTGCTCATGAAATCCCACGGCAGCTGGCCGTACATCGTGAGCAGGAACACCACACCCATGCCGATCAGGATCAATCCCCAGACGAGCCCGCGTGTGCGGCTCTCCCGACCTTCGCCTCGATTTCGCATCCGACCCTCCGTCCCGTGGACTCCGGTGAGGCGCTGTTGCGCCCGTCACCGTCGCGACACCGGACAAGTTACGGCCCGGTTCAAGGCCGGTCGCGTGGCTTTCGGCGGATGGCGTGTCGCGGTCGGTGAATGACGCCTGCGGGCGGCGGGCCGGGGCCACGGGAGAAAGTGCAGGGACGCATCCAACCTGCGGGCGCGCGCGCGGCTCAGCCCCGAGCCGCAACCCGACGATGGCGCAGCGCGAGCGCCACGCCGCCGCCGCTCAGGATGAGCGCGAACGCGAACCACTGGAGGGCGTACGAGAGGTGCATGCTCTCGCCATTCACCTCCCACTCCACGGCCTCCGGTGCGGCCTCTGCGCCCAGGCGGCGGGGCAGCGCGGGATCGGGCAGAACGCGCACATACCAGTCAGCCAGCGGCGCGCCGAGCCGCCCGCGTGCGCTGTCGGGCTCGAGCGCGCGCGCCGACCACAGCGCGACGCCCGCGGAATCGGAGGCGAGCGCCACCCACGGCGAGGGATGTGCGCTGGGTTCGAAGTGCAGTGCGACTCCGACCACGCCGGCGGCCGAGTCCGGGAAGTGCTCGGGATGCGCGCTGCGTGCATCGGCTGCCGCGAGCCATCCGCGGTGCACGAGCACGCGATCACCGTTCGAGAGCCGCAGCGGTGTGACGAGCTCGACACCCGCCGCGCTCAGGTACGTGCGCCCCGAGAGCAGCACGTGCGCAGCACGATCCCAGCGCCCGCGCAGATGCACGCGATGCCCCGCCGCGGGCGCCACCGCCGGCAACGCGTCCGTGTACTCGAGCGGCGGCGCGGCGAGGGCCGCGAGTTGCGCGGCGTGCAGCGCCTGCTTCTCGTGCAGGCGCGACAGCTGCCACAGCCCCAGCCGCACGCACACAGCCGAGCCCGCGAGCACGACCAGCGCCACGAGCCCCGCGCGCACGAATCGCGCGCTCATGACCGCGCGCGACTCATGCGCATCGGGACATGCGGCCGCCGACGGGCCAGCCGTATGGCGGCGCGCGGAGGACCGGGCGTTGTACTGCAGGCGCCGCGCTGCATCCTGTGACTCAGGTCCCGGGCTTCGGCGCGGGCGGCTCCATGTCGAACGCCACGACCGCAGATTCGAACCCGCACGACTTGTGAGAGCCGTCGCAGAACGGCTTCTTGGCCGACTGCCCGCAGCGGCACAGCCCGATGCGCGTGCGGCCCGCGAGCCCGAACGCCTTGCCGTCCTGGTCCAGCAGCTCGAAGTCACCCTCGACCCGGATGGAACCGTTGTTGAATACGATGACTTTGGTGGCTGGCATGGATTCCTCCGTTAAGTATCGCTGGGGTTTGAAGTTGGCACAGTAGCAGCAGCCCCACCCAGACCGCGAACCGAGTTCGTGCCGGGACGCTCGCCGGCCGGCCGGGGAACATCGAACCGTCCTCTTGCCCGCGCGTTCACACCCACACTTGCCCCGGCTCCCACGCGCTCCCGGGAACAGCCGCCGACGTTGCAACTCATGAACGTGTGCGCTCGTAGAACACAGCACCGGCACCCCCGTGGCCCCATGGGCCCCGCCCGCCGGCGAGTCAGGTCCTGTTCCGGAGGTCCGAAGTGGTCGAGCTGCTGGTTCTCGGTGCGCTGGGTTTCACCGCCCTCATCGTCGTCGGTGTGGTCGTCACCGTGTTCAGCGCCGTCGGCTGGTTCCTGTGGCTGCCGTTCAAGATCCTCGGCTGGCTGTTCCAGCTCGTCGCGCTCCTGTTCGCGCTGCCGTTCATCCTGCTGGCGTGCGTGCTCGGCGGCTTTGGCCTGTTGCTCGGCACCAGCGTCATGTTGCTGCCGTTGTTTCCGCTGCTGCTGGTGGGCGGCATGCTGTGGTGGCTGTTCGGCAGCAAGCACAAGCGCACCTCCCAGACGCGCGTCGCCTAGCCCTGCCCTCCCCGTCCTCGAACTTCGCCTGACCGGGCGAATCGCGCGGCGGCGTCTCCCATCCGGAATGGGAACGCCGCCGGTCGCGTTTTTCCAGGGACTTCGCGGCTCCCAGCCGCGCGGATTGCCAGCGAGGGGCGCGTTCGCACGGGCCGCATTCCCCCAGCGCCCCAGGCCACTGAGCGTGCCGTACCCGCACCCGCGCGCCCTGAGCGCTTGAATTGCGGCGGCGCGCACGGCATTCTCCCCCGGTTCCGCACCCCCCATGAGCCTGGGCCAATGGCATCTCGGCGCCTCCGGCGCTTGTCCCCGGGCCTTCCCAAAGAGAGCGAGCACACCCCGATGGCAGCTGACGCGTCCCGTCCGTTCATCTACGTCATGAAGGACCTCCGCAAGGTGGTCCCGCCCAAGCGCGAGATCCTCAAGGGCATCTGGCTGTCGTTCTACTACGGCGCCAAGATCGGCGTGCTCGGTGCCAATGGTGCCGGCAAGAGCTCGTTGCTGAAGATCATGGCCGGCCTGGACCAGGAATTCATCGGCGAGGCCTGGCTCGGCAAGGGACATACGGTCGGATACCTGTCGCAGGAGCCGAAGCTCGATCCCAAGAAGACCGTGCTCGAGAACGTCCAGGAAGGCGTCGCCGCGAAGATGGCGGTGGTCAATCGCTTCAACGAGATCTCGGCGAAGTTCGCAGAACCGATGAGTGACGACGAGATGGAGAAACTGCTGGCCGAGCAGGCCAAGGTCCAGGACAAGATGGACGCCGGCAACCTGTGGGATCTGGACCGCCAGTTGGACATCGCCATGGACGCGTTGCGCTGCCCGCCGGGCGATTCCGAAGTCACCAAGCTGTCGGGTGGTGAGCGCCGCCGTGTGGCGCTGTGCCGGCTGCTGCTGTCGCGCCCCGACCTGCTGCTGCTGGACGAGCCCACGAACCACCTGGACGCCGAGTCGGTGGACTGGCTCGAACGGTTCCTGCGCGAGTACGAAGGCACCATCGTCGCGGTCACGCACGATCGCTACTTCCTGGACAACGTCGCGACGTGGATCCTCGAGCTCGACCGCGGCGAGGGCATCCCGTGGGAAGGCAACTACTCGAGTTGGCTGGAGCAGAAGCGCAACCGGTTGCAGCAGGAGGAGAAGACCGAGTCGGCGCGCCAGAAGACGCTCGAGCGCGAGTTGGAGTGGGTCAAGCTGGCCCCCCGCGCGCGCCAGGCCAAGAGCAAGGCGCGACTGCAGGCTTACGAGCGGATGCTGAACGAAGACAGCAAGGAGAAGCTGGAAGGCGTCGAGATCTACATCCCGCCGGGACCGCGGCTGGGCAACGTGGTCATCGAGGCGCAGAACCTGCGCAAGGGCTACGGCGACCGCCTGCTGATCGACGACTTCTCGTTCAAGCTGCCGCCCGCCGGCATCGTCGGCGTGATCGGCCCGAACGGTGCGGGCAAGACGACGCTGTTCCGCATGCTCGTCGGCGAGGAGACGCCGGACAGCGGCACGCTGCGGATCGGCGAAACGGTGAAGATCGCGTACATCG
>JANMAX010000232.1:0-2844 GCA_031360075.1 bacterium
GCCGCCAAGCGCCCGATGCGCGTGCTGGACTGGTCGGGCGAGGCGGCCGACCATCCGCGCCTGCTGGCGGTGCCGGAGACGCACTACCTGAAGTGCGCCGTGCTGCAGGCATTGTAGTCCATCCGGTCGCGGCCCGGTGGAACCCCGGGGGCGATCGGAGCAGGCGCAGCGGGGGCTTCGGGCCGGCAGGCGGGCCGGCGGGTCGATGACCGCGCCGCACCCGCTCAGTGCCGGGCGAGACGGGCTGCACGAACGGCTGGCGATCGCGTGTGAACGCGGCCGCCAGCCGTGAGCTGCCGAGCTCAACGCCTACTTGAGCAGCAGTACCTTCTGCACCGCCGTGCGCTGTCCGGCGTTGACGCGCAGGAAGTAGATGCCCGCCGCCGACGCATGGCCATAATCGTCGCGACCGGTCCAGTCGATGGTGTGCGTGCCTGCCGCCAGCGGGCCGTTGATGAGTGTAGCGACGCGCCGGCCGGCGGCGTCGTACACCGCGAGGTCGGCGGCGTCCGTGCCGTGCGACAGCGTGAACGACGCCGTGACGCGGTTCACCATGGGGTTCGGCCGCGCCTGGATGCCGAATGCAGCCTCCGGCCGGCCGCCGTCGCCGACGCCGGTCACCGCCGCCGGGTCGTAGGTCACGTAGACCGGGCCGGTCCACACGGTCTGGTTGTCGGCCATGCGGATGCGCAGGTAGTAGTGCGCCTCGGTGCCCGTCGCGAACGCCTGGCGATCGCGCCACACGAGGTTCGGGTTGCCGACGCTGCTGGCGACCACGACGGCGTTCGACGCCCCGGTGATGCCGCGCATGACGTCGATCTGCGAAACTCGGTCCGTGAGGTCGGGGTCGGTGATGCGGGCACTGATCTGGATGCCCTGGCCCGCGGTCCACGCCGAGCCCATGGGGCGGCCATCGGCGGCGAACTGCACCTGCACGTTGTGGTCCTGCGTGGCGTAGCAGCGCCCGGCGGCGAGTCCGGCCATGATCTGGCTCTTGGTCTTGCCCGACGTCAGCACCGCAGTACGCCCCTCGGTCGCGGCGCCCCACGTGGCGTTGTGATTGTCCTGATCGGCTGTGGGCGAGACCCGGAAGCCCTTGCGCAACGCGTCCTGGAACAGGATCTCGTTGCCCGTGCTGCTGCCGACATCGGACTCGGTGACCGAGGTCGAGAATGCCGGGCCGGAGACCATCGCCATCAGGCTCACGACCGCTTTCGCGTCGGCGGTGAGCGCATAGCTGTTGAAGTCGCTGGGTGACGGGTGGCAGAACTCGACGACCGGCGCGTACAGGGCCGGCGGGTTGGCGCGCAGCGCCGTGTAGAGGCCGGTGTAGTCGGTCTGTGCCACGAACACGTTGTATTGGCCCGGATCCCAGCCGAACAGCACGGGGGCCTCGAAGATGTTGGCATGACCGCCCGTGCTGATGACGCCCCACTCCTGGCCCCAGATCGCGACGAAGTTGCCATCGCTGTTGGCCGAGGCCGCCTCGGCCGCACCCAGCGCATAGTTCGCGAGCTGCATGCCGGCGCTGACGTGGTTGTGATCGGTCACCGCGAGGAAGTCGAGCGGTGTGGGCGCGCTCAACTGCGCGAACGCATAGGCCGCGGCCGGCGTCTGCACGCCATCGGAGTAGCTCGAGTGCGAGTGCAGGTTGCCATAGTACGGCGTGAAGCCGAGGTTCGGGTCCGGCAACGCGCCCGCCAACGGCAGTGTGCTGGCGTCATTCGAGAGCCCGCTCGTGTTGGGCACTTCATCCTGCGTCTTCATGGCGAAGTGCCAGGTCGAGTCGGGGGCGAGGCCGAACACGAACACCGTCTCGGGCGCGGCCGCGGCCCGCGGCAGCGGCTCCAGGATCCAGCGGTCGAGGTCGGCAGCGGCATCGAAGTTGGCCAGCGTGATCGGGTCGTGCGACACCTTGACGATGTAACTGCTGGCCGTGCCGGTGGCGCCATCGTCACCCGGAGCGGTCCACGTCAGGCGGATCTCACCCGGGAACTGGCCCGGTACGGCGAGCAGGTTCGTGATGTCGCCCGGAGGGGTGACGTCGCCCACCGGGCCGCCGTTGCTGGCGCACAGCGTCAGCGCGCGGACCGCGAACGTCGAGGTGCCGTTCGGCAAGCACGCCCAGCCCGAGCCCTCGGTGACGCCGGTCGGATAGGTGATGTTATGCACGACCACCGCCGGCAGGACGCGGTTCGACACCAGGTAGACGTCGTCGCCGCCGTTGTTGAGCACGGCGCTGCCCGCGGTCATGTGCACGACGCGAAACTCGCCCGGCTGGATGATCGGGTTGGTCGAGCACGTGGCGTCGAAGTCCTCGGGGATGCGCGCGCGCACGGCGGCGCTCGAGATGGTGACGGCGTCATCGATGCCCCAGCCGGTCATGTCCACGGCGAACGGGCCCGAGTTGTAGATCTCGACTTTCTCGTCGAGCCCGGTCTCGATGCCGACCGGGTTCGGAAACACTTCATTGATGAAGAGGGCGGCCGAGGCGCTGGAGGCCCCGAGGCTGAGCACTGCGAGAACGGCGGCTACGGCGAACGCCGGCAGGAACCGCAGTTCCGACCGGACAGGGGGCAGCTGGCCCATCGGGGAGGGCCTCCTTCCGGTGCAAGGGCAAATTCAGTTGAGAGTGCCCGCAAAGTGTACCAAGCCCGGCTCCATGGGTGCGAACAAAGTTCGCCCTCCCCACCCCTCCTGAGCCTGGCTCCAATCCAGGATTCCAAAAGGCTCCCCCGGGGTCGGGCCGTTTCAGCGAAACCACGGCACCAGGGCGTGCAGAACCGCCCGAAACGACAGGGCGAGTGCGGTTCCCGCCAGGCCCCCAATGAGAACGTCGCTCGG
>JANMAX010000233.1:0-31288 GCA_031360075.1 bacterium
CAAGACTTGGAATCGTGCCCGGGTGAAATATCCGCCGGACCGCCGGGTCCAGTCGTGCGGGAGCGAACGGGCGCAACGCCAGCGTGCTGTTTTGCGGGCCAGCTTCGTGCCAATCGCAGGCGGGTGCGCGACGGACCCGGGCCGGCGCAGGCTCCGGCACCCCCGGAGGACTGCGAATTACGACCGTTCCAGCCCCCCTCTACCCCACCCGTGAACGCTGGCACCGGGGTTGCAGACATCTCCCGGATACGGGGATGCGCGAGTCGCGTCCTACCATCCGAGCCTGCCATCAGCCAGCGCGGCTCCCAGCCCCGTCATCCGCTCCGGCGCCGCGGTCCGAGAGACCGTGGCGCCACGACTTCTGCCGCGGCACTTCCTGCCGGCGGTTCACATCGGGCGCGGCGCTCGGCTATCATCGCCCGCTGACGTTCCACGCGCAGCATGTGCCGACCGTTACCCGCCGCCGAGCCCCCATCGCCCCCATGAACGCGACCCCCGACTCCGACACCATTCCGCCCGCTGTTCCCGCCCCGGCCGCATTCATCCGGGCCGCGCGGGCGTCGCTACGCCAGACGCCGGACGGTGTCGATCCCTGGTATCACCGTTATCTCGGCGACCTGCTCGATGACCGTGGACTGCGCACGTGGGTGCGCGCCAAGAAGCAGTTGCTCGATCTGGTCGGCGGTGCGGAAGGCAAGGTCGTGGTCGACGGCGGCTCGGGATTCGGCATGGTCTCGAACCTGCTGGCCGCATGGGGTGCGAAGCGCGTCTGGGCGATCGAACTGCACGAGCCCATGATCCGTTCGCACATGCGAGTCAATGCGGCGCACTTCGGCGAATACTCGGGCCGCGTCGTGCCGGTGCGCGCCGACGTCGCCCGGCTGCCGCTGCCGGCTGCGTCCGCCGACATCGTCATGAGCATCGAGGCCATCTCGCATTACTACGATGTCGACCAGTTCCTGGACGAATGCCGGCGCGTGCTCAAACCCGGCGGGTGGGTGGTCATCTCCGACGGCAACAACGGGGCCAATCCGAGGATACGGGCACATACGGAGGAGCTCTGGGAACGCTTCGAGCACGGTCCCATGGGCATGTTCGGTGACCACGAGGTGCCGGAGCCAATGGTGTCGCGGCGCGAACGGGTCATCCGCCAGCACTTCCCCGGTCTCGCCCCCGAGGTCGCGAGCGCATTGGCCGAGACCACGTCCGGCATGGACCGCGCCCGGATCGTGGAAGTCGTGGGCTCCCATCTCGCGGGCGGGCCCGCGCCGGCGTCGAGTTACCACCGCGGCATGTGCCCGCGCGAACCCGAGTGGGGCTACTACCTCGAGCAGTTGTTCGACCCGCGCGATCTAGCGACCCGGCTCGACAAGCTCGGCTTCGAGTCGCGCGCGCTGCCGCACTTCGGCGGTGCGGCGAACGACCTGGTGAATGCCGCGAACAACGTGCTGCGTGCGCTGCCCACCTACCGCTGGGCGCGGGCCTACCGCGTGGCGGCCCGCAAGCGGTAGTCCGCCGGCCGCGCCGGGCAAAGCCCTTCCCTCGTGGGAACACAGACGGCGGCAGATCGTCAGGATCGAGCGAGGAATCCAGGCACGCCGACTGCCCGGCGGGGCCGGAATACCGTCTGACCAAACTCGCGAACAAGGCCAGTAAACGATCAGTGCTTCTCAACACGCCGGCGCGCAAGTGGGCGCAGCAAAGTGATCGGCCGAGGTATTTTCGGACCGCATGGACCACCTGTTCATGTGAAGGAAGTGCTCGCGCGGACCTGCGACCTGCGAGAGCACAACCTTCCAGGGTCGACGGGGGTGCAAGCCTCAGGGTCGCCCGGACGAAGTCGAGGAAGTCTGGAGTGCACGCGGAGACCGGAGCTCGCCGCTTCCCAATCCTTGGGACGGGAGATCCGGAGGAACCGGCACCCTGGTGACCCGAGACACGTCGATCTGACAGCCACAAGCGACGGCCATCTTCCTGCGAGGGTGGCCGTATCGCTTGCCCCCCGGGGGCTAGTGCCCGCGATGCGACAGCGTCAGCCGGACCCGGACCTGCGCCGGCTCGACGCTGCACCAATCGGGCAGAGGCTCCGCTCCGACCAGCACCACGACCGTGTCGCGCTTGCCATCGAGCCTCACCGGTGCAAGCGAGACCGAGTCGAGCGCCAGCAACACCTGTTCGGGCCCGGTCACGCGCACGCTCTGCGGATCGAGTTGGGCTGACCCGTTCCAGCGGAATCCCGAAGCAGGCTGGCCGACCACACTCAGCTTGAGCGGCAGGTCGCGGTGCACCTTGCGGTCGATCTCGAGTGTCACGACCCGCGGCCCAACCAGGTGCTCGAGCGTGATCGCCCCCAGTGCCGGCAGCGGCAGGTCGGAAGCCGACAACGCGCGCTCGAAGCGGCCGCGGCGCGCGCCCGACAGCGACAGTTGCACGCGCGGTTCCTTCACGCGCATCAGGATCAATTGCTTGCCCGTGCCACGCAGTTCAGCCTGCACCACCGATGGCGACGGTCCCGAGATGCTGAGCGAGTCGTCGAGGTCCTTGTACTCGAGCGGGAACGACACCAGCATCGTCGTGGGCCGGTCGGTATAGACGTTCAAGTACACGAGCACCGCGAGCAGCAGCGCCGTGAACTTGAGGCCGAGGTTGTCGAACAGGATCGAGCGCAGGAAGTTCATGCGTGCGCGAGCATACACCAGTGCCGCCCGCCCGCACCTGCCACGCCGCTACTCGGCATCGAGCTCGGCGTCGTCCGACTCACCCATGACGCGCAGACCGTGCTTCTCCATGCGTGAATACAGCGTGCGGCGCGTCAGCCCCAGCAGCCTCGCGGCCGCGCTCTTGTTGCCCGCGGCGCATTCCAGCGCCTGCAGGATGAGCTCCTTCTCGAGCACCTCGAGCGACAGGCCCTCGGGCGGGATGCGCGGCACCCACGACTGCTCGCTCTGGGCCGGCACCTGGGCAAACGACAGGTGTGCGGTGGTGACCGGGTCGGCCCCCGCCAGGATGAGCGCCCGTTCGATGGTGTGCTCGAGCTCACGCACGTTGCCGGGGAACGCGTAGCCCTCGAGCGCGCGCAGCGCGGCCGGCTCGACCTTGTCGGGCGGCGCGCCATGGCGGCGCAGGACGTGCTCCACGAGACGCGGAATGTCGCCCCTGCGCTCGCGCAGTGGCGGCAGCACGATCGGGAAGACGTTCAGGCGGAAGAACAGATCCTCGCGGAACGTCCGTGCTTTCACCATGTCTTCCAGCGCGCGATTGGTCGCGGCGATGATGCGGGCATCGACCGTGAGCGGCTTGTTGCCGCCGACGCGCGTGAACGTTTTCTCCTCGATGGCCTGCAGCAGCTTGACCTGCAACGACAGCGGCATCTCGCCGATCTCGTCCAGGAAGATCGTGCCGCCATGCGCGTCCTCGAAGCGCCCGGACTTCAGTTTGATGGCCCCGGTGAATGCGCCTTTCTCGTGCCCGAACAGCTCCGATTCCAGCAGCGCTTCGGGCAGCGCACCGCAGTTGACCTTGACCCAGGGCCCGCCCGAACGCTTGGACAGCGCGTGCAGCGTGCGCGCGAACAAGTCCTTGCCAGTGCCGCTCTCACCGCGCAGCAGCACCGTGCTGTCGGTCACCGCGACCTTGCGCGCCAGGTCGAGAGCGGCGCGCGTGGCAGGGGCCTCGCCCACCACGGGCAGCGCGTCACGGCGAAGGGATTCGACCGTCGCGGACAGCGTGCGGTTGGACTGTTGCAGTTCGCGCTTCTCGGCAGCCTCACGCAGGACGCGCGCGACCACTTCGACGTAGTCGCCTTCCTTCTCGACGTAGTCCTGGGCACCGAGCTTCAGTGCTTCGCGTGCGCTCCCGAGTGCGGCGAACGCGGTCATCATGACCACGGTGACGTCGGGCCAGCGCCTGCGCACCTCGGCCAGCAGCGCCATGCCGTCCGGCGGCTTCATGCGCAAGTCCGTGACCAGCGCGTCGATGCCGCCGGCTTGCAGCCGCAGGAGCGCGGCCGCGCCACCACCGACATGCGACGTGGTGAAGCCGGCGTCGCGCAGTTCGGCGGCCACCAGTTCGGCGTTCTTCAGCTCGTCATCGACCACGAGCACGTTCACGCGCGGCCCCTCCCTCCGTGGCGGTGCGGATCCGGACGGTCCGGGTCAGGTCAGCGGCAGGTCTCGGCGGTTCCGCGTGGAGTGCTGCTCTCGGCCCACAGACCCTCGTCGATGCGCACACGCACGAAGCCGGTGTCGGAAAGGTTCGTGACCGCGACGCAATGGACCTCGCCCGCGACCCGGAAGCTCTGGTTCCCGCAATCGTTCGTCACCGCGCCGGACTGCCGGTCGATGGTCGCGATCCAGCAGGTGTTGGACTCGATCCTGATGCGGTGCCGCTTCGCGCACCCGGACCCGGTGATCGCGAACACCGCTATCAGGGAGACGAGCTGCAGTCTGGCGAGCGGACGGCGCATCAAGGTGACTACTCCTCGGTTGAGATCGCGGTCGGAGGTAAGATCGGCCCGGGGTCGCTGGAACCCCCGGCGAGCCCACGACACCAGTCTAGTGCGGATGGCCAGCTGATGCATCGGCCTGAAGGGCGGGCAGCTCCACGGTGACCGTGGTGCCGGCCCCCTCACTACTTTCCACGGTCAGCCGGCCGCCGGCCCCCTGGACCAGCTGGCGCGACAGGTAGAGCCCGAGCCCCGTGCCCTGGGCGCGGGTCGTGTAGAACGGTTCGCCGAGCCGTGCCAGCACGTCCCTGGGCATGCCGGGGCCATCGTCCCGCACGCGCACACGCACCTGGCCGCCCTGCCGCTCGCAGACGGCGGATACACGGCCCCCATCGGGGATCGCCTGCAAGGCGTTCTGCACCAGGTTCAGCCACACCTGCATCAACGAGCCGTCGTCCAGCGGCACCCTTGCCGCGGCCGGCCCGGGTTCGCGGTCGAGCGTGCAGCCACGGGCGCCGAACTCGCCTTGCAGCAGATCGAGCGTCGCCGCGAGTGTCGCCGCGGCATCGCCATGAGAACCCGCCTGACCCGGTCCGCCGCGCGCGAATTGCAGATAGCGGTTGACCGTGACCGACAGCCGGTCGACCTCCTCGACCACCGACTCGGCCATCCGCTGTGCGCCGGGGTCGAGTTTTCCCAGTCGTCGCGCGGAGCCGCGGATGATGGCGAGCGGATTCTTGATCTCGTGCGCCAGCGTGGCGGTCATGCGTCCCATGGCGGCGAGATTCTCGCTGCGCGACAGACGGCGCTCGAGCGTCAGCTGCGACGCCATGGCGCGCAGCACGAGAGCGGCAAGCGCGGCGACGGCCAGCACCGCGACCGCGGCGAGCAGGCCCAGGTCGCGGCGCAATCGCGCCAGCTCGGGCGCCCAGCGCGGCGCATCCTCGGTGACCAGCACGAGCCCGGGCGATTCCGTGAACGCCGTGGCCACTGCGCGCATCTCCGAGCCCGCGCGACGATACGGCGGGAACGCCACGCTCGCTCCACGGCGCGCGAGCGCGAGCGAGGCGTGCGACAGCGAGTCGTACACACTCGTGGTGCCGGCACGGGTGAATCCATCGCGGACGTCGTAGACGACGCGGCCCGAGTCGTCGAGCACGGCGATGTTCGCGAGCCCCGTGGCGCGCCCGAGCGCGTCCAGTTGCAGCGCAAGCAGACCGGTGCCGTCGGAGCCCAACTGGCGCGCATCGGCGACATCGGCCGGCGACACCTGTGCCGCCGCCAGCTCGGCCAGCTGCTCCAGGCGCTGCGCGAACTCGCGCTCGAACGCACCGCGCACGCCGTGGTACGCCACGAACGCGGTGCCCACGATGAGCGCAGCGACCAGTGCGACGAAGCCGAGCGTGGCGGACTGCGCGCGGTTCATCGTCGTCCGCTCCCGGTGCGGCGCCCTACCAACGGAACGTGGCGCGCAGGGCGCCGAACGCGCCTTCGGCGTCGTCGCCGACGACGTGGCTGCGCGCGTGGGCGGTCGCCGTGCCGCCGGCAGCGGCAAGCGAGAATGCCGGCGACGGCGAGTAGTCGAGCGTCAGCGACGTGCGCCGGTCCTGCTCGACCGGGTAGTTGAGCACGAGACGCGTCGGCACGGGCGTGCCGGGCTGCCATGCCTGCCCCAGGTCGTTGGCGCCATCACGGATGTTCGAGGACTCGACACCCATCGCCCATTCGGAGTTCGGGCGCCACTCCAGTCGGCCCCACCAGCGGTCGACATCGGGACCGAGCGGATAGCCGGTGGGGAACCCGGCATGCGCGAAGTCGTGATGATGCGACACCGAGTAGGTGTATGCGTAGGCCTTGGTGTACTCGCCCCGGAACGACCACGCCGCGCCATCTCCCAGCCGGCGCAGGTGAACGCCCGCCTGCCACGCCATCGCGAGCGGGCGCGTGTTGTGGAGGGTGGCATCGTCGACGGCCAGTTCGGCGTACAGGCGCACACCCGGCCGCCACCTCCACGACAGGTCGGCGGCATACAGGACGTTCGTGCGCACGAGTGAATCCGCGCCGCTGGCCGAGGCACCGCGCACGCGGCGCTCCATGAGCGCGAAGGGCACGACCGGCACCACGTAGAGCGCGGCATTGCCGGTGCCGTCGAAGCGCGCCAGCTCCGAAAACGACAGCTCGACACTGGGACCCGCGCGCAGGTCGAGCCGATGACCCGCCAGATAGGTCTGCAGCACCGGATCGAGTGAGGCCACGAACCACGCGTAGCGGCTGTCTCCCGGCAGCGTGGCGCGCGCTTCGAGCACGTCAAACGCCGGCGCACCGTCGGACAGCGCCATCGTGCCCTGGTCCCCCGGCCCCCAGCGCAGCCAGGTGTGACCTCCACGGACGATGAAACCCTTGCTGGCCCAGACGCCGTAAGCGCGGTCGATCCAGCCAGTCACATCGGTGGAGTTCGAGAAGAAAGCGCCGTTCCGGTCCGGCGTGCCATGGGGCCCGGGCGTGACCGTGCCGGCGTAGGCGTCGGCAAAAAGCAGAGCGTGATCGCCGAACGCCACCGAGACCTGTGCGCCGGCGCGGAAGTCGCGCGTGAGGACGCCGCGCGAACGATCCTCGGCGTAGCCCAGGCGCGCGTACGGCGAGACCTCGAGCGACGCATCGTCCTGTTCGGAGGCGATCATCGGCTCGACGCCCTGCAAGCCGCCGCCGGGTTCGAGTTCGCGGCGCAGCCTCACGACCGACGGGTCCTTGGCTGCCGCCGGCACGTCGGCGACCAACTGGTCCAGGAAGCGGCCGAGGTCGGCACGCGTCCACGGGCGCGTCAGGAGCAGACCACTCGACAGCGGATGACTCGTGGCGAGGTCGTCGACGAGCCGGTAGACGGGGCTCTCGACCGGGATCTCCTCGAGCGAGTGATAGGCCGCGAATGCGCGCTGCACTCCGCCACCCGACAGGGCCAGCGACAACACGAGAAGGAACATGGCGGCACGTTGGGGGCGCATGATGGCACGAGGATACGCGAGCCCTGGGCGCAGACGCCACCTCGGAGCGCTCCGCGCCATGGCCATGGTGGTCACGGAGAAACCCACCCCGCGAAGCCCCATACCCCGCACCATAAGGCGTACGTCGAGCGCTATGCCGGGGCCCGCACGCGCATCGCGCTCGGGCCCGAGGAGTCGCAGACCGTGACCATCGCGTGTGCGTTAGAACCGCAGCGCGTGGTGGTGGATCCCGACGTCACCGTGGCCATGTGCCCGAACGCCAGCAGACCGAGGTGAAGCTGAAGCCGGCAGGCGAGGACGTGGCGATGCGGCCGCCGCACCGAGGCGTGGCCGCGCGGCGGGCACGAGTGCGCGGCCACGAGTGCGCGGCCACGAGTGCGGACGACATCAGGGCCGGGCCTGCGAACTTCACGGACCCGGCCCTGCGTGCCTAGCGCTTGCGGCGGACCTGCCTGGATCACTTCGACGGCTTCTTGAACAGGTCGTCGCCAAGCACGGGATTCAGCTTGAGTCCCGTGACCTTGCCGTCCAGGAACGGCTTGCCGTCGCGCGTCATCTTGAACGTGTGCGGGTACTGGAGCGCACCCTCGGCGGACCAGTCCGTGCGCAGCTCGACGACACGCGCCGGGCCCATCTGACCGCCCTGACCAGGGTCCTGGTACGCCATGCCGGCGTACTTCCCGTCGTTCGTGAAGAACAGCACGTGGTCCTGGAGCGGGCTGCCCTGCACGGCGGCGGCGTTGTAGCGGACGCCGTCGATCGTCTCGGGTGCGTCGAGCGCCACGAGTTCGATGGCGTCCGGCGCGCTGAACAGCCGCCACAGCGACTTCTGGTAGTCCTTCGCGACGTCGTCGGCGGCCTTGGGGTTGTCCTGCAACTGGCCCATGGCGTTCACCCAGCCGGTCGTGCCGTCGAAGCCCTGCTTCACTTCACCGAACGGCAGCTTCTGTGTGGCCACCTGGCGGTTCGGGAACGCCCACGACTCCTCGGTGGTGAGCGCGATCGACTGGCCCTGGATGCTGACCGTGGCCTCGGCGCTCTCGGTCGTGGTTTTGACCGCGGCCCACGCGGCCGAGCCACCCGCGGCCTTGGTCGCGCTCGCCAGCCACGACTTGGCGCGCTGCTTCGCTTCCGGCGAGGCGGACACCTTACCGAGCTTGCTGGCCGGCGGCGGGATCGCGATGTCGACGCGCTCCACCGGCAGCCCCGCGCTCGTGAGTGGCGCATCGAAGTCCTTCTCGCGCCCCACGATGATCGCCACCTGCGCGTCCGGGGTGAGCTTGCGTCTGGCCGCCTCGAGCACGCTCTGCGCGGTCACTTGATCGAGCGCCTTCTGGTAACGCTGCAGGAAGTCCGCTGGGTAACCGATGGCCTCGTAGTAAGCCGCACGGAACAGCGTCTGGCTGGGGTCCTGGAAGTTGAACACGAAGCCGTTCACAGTGGCCTGCTTCGCGGTCTCCATCTCCTGGGCGCTGAAGGGCGCCTGCGTGACCGCACGCACCTGGTCCCGCACCAGCTGCAACGACACCATGGTCGACTCGCTCTTGGTGAGCGAGTAGGCCAGGAACACGCCCGGCCGCTCGAAGTCGGCGCCGGCCTGCGCGCCGGTCGCGTAGGCGAGCCCGCGAGCGGTGCGGATGTAGCTGAACATGCGCGACGAGAACCCGCCGCCCAGCCCCTGTTCCAGCACCTGCAGCGCGGCATAGTCAGGATCGTCGGCGCGCGAACCGACCTGCGAGACGATGACACCTGACTGCGTGACGTCGTCCTTGGGCGCGAAGAACAACTTGGGCGTCACGCTCTTGGGCGTCGGGGGCAGCACCGGCTTGGGAGTCCCGCTCCGCTTCCAGTCACCGAGCTTGGCGGTGAGCAGTTTCTTCATGTCCGCGCTCTTGAAGTCACCGTAGATGGCCACGATCATTCGCTCGGGCACGAACACACTGGCGTGTAGCTTCTTGCAATCGGCCTGCACGATGGGCTCGATGGTGGCGTACTCCGGCGTGCGCGCCCACGGACTGTCGTTTCCGAAGATGGCCCGCTGCGAGACACGGATGAGCAGCGGCAGCATCTCGTCGTTGCGGCTGGCGATGCTCTGCCGCAAGCCGACCTTGGCCACTTCGAGCTTCTCGTCCGGGAAGGCCGGCTGCCGTGTCATCTCGGACCACAGGCCGATGACTTCCGCGGTGTTCTCCGTGAGGCAGCGGAACCCGGTGTTCGCGAGCGTCGGACCGACGCTGGCGTTCAAGCTGGCGCCGATGGCCGCGAGCCGGTCGTCGAGCCAGTCACCCGAGTGGGCAGCACTGCCGCCCGAGCGCATGACTTCGCCCGCCAAACCGGCGAGGCCGGCGCGATCGGCGGGGATGAGCGTGGGGCTGGACGTGAAGTACGCCACGCCACGCACGGTGGGCAGGGTGTGCTCCTCGAGCAGGTAGATCACGGCGCCGTTCGGCAGTGCGACGCGCTCCGGCTGGACCGCCGGGATCTTGCCGATCGGCGGGATCGTGAGCTTGCGCGGGTCGTAGATCGAGAGGTCCTTGCCCAGGACCACGCGGCCGCTGGCCGCGGTGAGCGCGAGCGCAACGAGGGCGATAAGGGCGGTGCGAGTCAGGCTCTTCATGTCAGCGCCCTCCTTCGTTCGCCGATGCGGCCGGCGGGTTCTTGATCATGGCCACGGTGCGATTGCTCTTCACGATCACACTCTTCAGTGCGTCGGTGAGGTCCGAGGGCTTGAGCGACTGCACGCGCTCCTGCTCTCGGAAGAAGTCGCGCCAGTCGCCGTACAACGCCTGGGCCTGTGCGAGTTCGCCGGCGAGATTGGCGTTGTCGTCGACGGCGCCGATCTTCTGGGCACGCACGCGCACCTTGTAGCCGTTCAGCTCGTCCTCGGTGAACGGCTTTGCGCCGAGCGCTTCGTCGATGACCTTGTAGGCGGCCTTCTCGACCGCCTCCGGGTCCTGACCCGAGGCCGGGACCGCGAACAGGATCATCAGGTTGGGGTATTTCTCGCCCGGGAAGCCAGTGCCGACGAACGCCTGCACGGCGTTCTTCTGCTCCTTCACGAGCGCCTTGTTGAGCCGCGACCAGTTGCCGCCGCCCAGCAGGTCGGCGGCCGCCTTGAACGCCGCATAGCGCGGATCCGAGGCCGCCGGTATGTGCCAGCCGACGACGATCGTGGGCTGCGCCTTGTCCTCGAGCACGACACGGCGCTCGGCGATCTGCTGCGGTTCGACTGTATCGAGCGGCGGCGGCGCGGGGCCGTCGGACAGGGCCGAGAAATACTTTTCGGCCAACCGGCGCACATCGGCCAGCGTGACGTCCCCGACCACGCACACGGTCATGTTCTTGGCGACGTAGTTGCGCTTGAAGAACTCCTCGCCCTCGCTACGGCTGAAGCTCTTCAGGTCCGACGGGAAACCGATGCCGCCGAAGCCGTACGGATGGGCGTTGAACGCCGAGGTGTTGAACTCGTACACCAGGCGCCCGATGGGCGACGACTCGACGCGCATACGGCGCTCTTCGTAAACCACGTCGCGCTCCTTGTAGAACTCGCGGAACACGGGATCGACCAGCGCGCCCGCGAACAGCGCAGCCCACATCTCGAGCCGGTTGCTGGGCAGCGAGTAGAAGTAGGCGGTGATGTCCTCGGCCGTGAACGCGTTGATGCCCTGGCCTCCGGCCTGCTCCACGACGCGCGTGAACTCGTTCGGGACCACCAGCTTCTGCGACGCCTGTTGGGCATCCGAGAACACCTGCCCGAGCTGCTTGAGCTTGGTGCTGTCGGCGCGCAGACCCTTGCGGCGCTCGTCCAGCAGCGCCTCCCAGGCGCGCTCCTCGGCGTCCAGCAGGGGCTTCTCCCTGGAGTAGTCGCGGGTGCCCACGAGCGAGGTGCCCTTGAACGCCATGTGCTCCATCATGTGCGCGATGCCGGTGGTACCCACCGCGTCGTTGGCCGAACCCGAGTTCACCACGGTGAAGAAGCTGAATACCGGCGCCTGATGCCGCTCGACGACCACGAAACGCAGGCCATTGGCGAGCGTGAACTCCTGCACCTGCTTCTCGAGCGTCTCGAGACCGGTGCGGACGGCCTTCGGGGCGGCGGTCACGCCCGCCTTGCTGGCCGCGGCGGCTTTCGTCGCGGCGTGCGTGGGCAGCGCCCACACGGCGGCCAGCGCGAGCGCGAGCACCGCGTGCACGAGCACAGCGCGTGAGATCCGTGACATGAATCCTCCTCGACTGATACGGGTTCGTTCGGGGGTCATGGTCGAACGCGGACTATGCCACCCGCGCGCGCGAGGCGGCAATGAGCGGAGCAGCCGGCGGAGCCCGCGAGTATCGAACGCGGTCCTGCTGACGCCCGGCGCGGACCGGCGCCCGCCGGGAGGGGCATCCGCCCGCATGCTCCGGCCGTCGCAGGCCTGGCCGGTTGAGCGCCGCTCCGCCGTACGACTATGCTCCGGCGTCCCTTACCCCACGCCGGAGGCCGTCATGGCGATCCTGAACCTCACCGACGAGCAGGTCCGCACCTGGACCAAAGAGCAGAAGGACCGCTGGTGGCTTGAGAACGTCTACCGCGGTGACACGCCGCAATTGACGTTGCGCGCCGCGCTGACCGGCTTCCTGCTCGGTGGCATCCTGAGTGCCACCAACCTGTACGTCGGCGCCATGACGGGCTGGACGCTCGGCGTCGGACTGACCTCGGTGATCCTGTCGTTCGCCATGTTCCGGGTGTTCGCACGCCTGGGTGCGACCGACATGAACGTGCTCGAGAACAACGCCACGCAATCCGTGGCCACAGCGGCCGGCTACATGACCGGCCCGCTCATCTCGGGACTCGCCGCCTACATGTGGATCGAGAACAAACCGCTGCCCTGGCTGCCGATGATGGCGTTCAACGTCGTGCTGTCGCTGCTCGGTGTGCTGGTGGCGTTCCCGATGAAGCGGCTGTTCATCAACGAGGAACAGCAGCCGTTCCCACAGGGTCGCGCTTGCGGAGTCGTGCTCGACACGCTGTACACCGCCGACGCCGCCATCGGCATGTTCAAGGCGCGCGTGCTCGGCTGGGCCGCGGCGATCGCCGGCGTCATCTCGTTCCTCTCGGGCGAGAACTACATGAAGTACCTGCAGCAGAAACTGTTGCACCTGCCCAGCGTCTGGAAGTTCCCGCGCGAACTGGACCAGTGGTACTACGACCTGGTCGCGAAGGGCTCGGCCGCCATCCCGAAGCTCGGCGGCATCGACATCAGGCAACTGGGGCTGCGTCCCACGCTCGATTGGGCCATGTTCGGCGCCGGCGGTCTCATGGGCATGCGCACCGCGAGCAGCATGCTGGTGGGCATGCTCGCGAACTTCGCCGTGATCGCGCCGTGGATGATCAACCTGGGCGAGATCGCGCCCAAGTCCGGCTCCCTTGCCGAGGGCACCGCCCTCTTCGGCCGCGTGCACATCGTGAACAACTGGTCGCTATGGTGGGGCATCGCCATCATGGTCATGGCCTCGATGGTGTCGCTGTTCGCGAAGCCGCAGATCTTCGTGGACGTCTGGAAGATGCTGTTCAAGAAGCGCGCGCCGAAGGCTGCGACCCAGACCGCGGAGCAACGGGCTGCGGCATCCCATGACCCGCTGCGCGACATCGAACTGCCCATGTGGGTGTCGTACGCCGGCATCCCGATCATCGGCGGCATCGGCGTCTGGATGGCGTGGTACTGGTTCGGCGTGCATCCGCTGTTCGGCGCGCTCGCGATCCCGCTCATCATCGGGCTCACGTTGATCGCCGCTCGCAGCACCGCCATGACCAGCATCACGCCCACGGGCTCGCTCTCGAAGATCCCGCAGTTCGCGTTCGGCGCCATGGACCCGACGCACCCGCCCACCAACCTCATGACCGGCGTCATGTGCGTCGAAGTGGCGAGCAACGCCTCGAACCTGCTCATGGATATCAAGCCGGGCTACATGCTGGGCGCCAAGCCGCGCCAGCAAGCACTCGGGCACGCCATCGGCATTGTCTCGGGCGCGCTCGCTTCCACACCGCTGTTCTACATCCTGTTCCTCTCGGACTGGAAGCCTGGCATGAACATGCAGGCGACCATGGCTCCCGAGGGCGGCCAGTTCAGTTTCCCGTCGGCCGTGCAGTGGAAGGGTGTCTCGGAACTCGTGACCTCGATCTTCGCACCGGGCGGGCACGGCGAACTGCTCACCGGCACCATCCTGACGTCCATGATCATCGCTGCGGTCGCCGGTGTCGCGCTGGAACTGACGCGCGTGCTCACGAAGAACAAGTTCCCGCTCTCACCGCTCGCCATCGGACTTGGTGTCC
Source organism: bacterium (assembly GCA_031360075.1). Taxonomy (GTDB): domain Bacteria; phylum Eisenbacteria; class RBG-16-71-46; order RBG-16-71-46; family RBG-16-71-46; genus JAIOPA01. Next base: position 13,760 of record JANMAX010000233.1, read on the forward strand.
TGGTGCCGCCCGACTCGGTGATGTCGATGTTCGCAGGCGCGGCGTTCTTCGAGATCATGAACATGCTCTACAAGAAGCGCCCGAAGAGCATGGGCTTCAGGCTGTGGATCGAGACGCACGAACCGATCTGCGCCGGGCTCGTGGCGGGCGCCGCACTCGTGGGCATCGGCGACACGCTGATCAAGGTGTTCCTGCTGAAGTAGCGCTCCGCGCGGGCTGCACCCGAGCACGGGAGTGGAGCGTGGCGCGGTCCGCGCCACCACCGCGCCGACACACCCGGCATGACAGTCCGGCCGGGGCACTCCCACGGCCGGACCGTCATGCGGGCAACCGCGCGGCTTACTTCGCCCCGACCTTCGCTTCGGTGCGCAGCAGGTGGATCGCCATGCCGTCGGCGTCTTCCGCCGCCTCGCCCAGCACTTCCATCATGGTCGGATGCGCGTGGATCGCCTGCGCGATCGCCGACACATCGAGGTCGGCGCCAATCGCCAGCGAGGCTTCGTGGATCAACTCGCTCGCCTTGGCGCCGAAGATGCTGGTGCCGAGGATCTGGCCCGAGTCGGCGTCACCGACGATCTTGACGAACCCGGTGGTCTCGCCGTCGGCGATGTTGCGGCCATGGGCGCGGAACGGGAATCGTCCGACCTTCACCGTGCGCCCTTCTGCCCTGGCCTCGGCTTCCGTCAGGCCGACGCTGGCGATCTCGGGGCTCGTGAACGTGGCTGCCGGAACCGCGCGCCAGCTGGTCTGCGCGGCGTGGCCCGCGATGATCTCAGCCGCCGCCTTGCCCTGCGCGCTCGCGAAGTGCGCCAACTGCTTGATGTCGGTGACATCGCCGATCGCGTAGATGTTCGGCACGCTGGTCTGCAGCTTGTCGTTGACCGCGATCTTGCCGCGGTCGGCGCGCGAGATGCCCACCGTGTCGAGCCCGAGCCCCTCGCTCCACGGCCGGCGGCCGGTCGCGATCAGCACGGTGTCGACGTCGATGGTCTTGCCTCCGGCGAGCGTGAGTGTGATGGAGCCGTCGGCGTTGTCGCGGCGGTCCTCCACCTTCGTGCCCAGATGCAGCGCGACCTTCTTCTTCTTCATCTCGCGCTCGAGCGCAGCCGAGATCTCCTCGTCCTCGGCCATCACCAGCCGCGGCAGCATCTCGATGACAGTGGTCTGCGTGCCGATAGCGGCGAAGAAGCATGCGAACTCACAGCCAATGACACCGCCGCCCAGGATGGCGATGCGCTTGGGCTGCTGGCTGAGGTCCAGCGCTTCCTTGCTGCCGATGACGCGCTCGCCGTCGAGCGACCAGCCTGGTGGGATCGTCGCGTACGCACCGGTGGCGAGGATGATGTGGTCGGTCGTGATCTCCTCGGTGCCGCCCTCGGTCCTGGCGACCGCAATGCGGTTGGCGGCCGTGAGCTTGCCGGCGCCCTTGTAGATGTCGACCTGCCGGCCCGCCAGCAGTTGTTTCACGCCACCGGTGAGCTGCTTGACGATCTTGTTCTTACGCGCCACCAAGGCGGTCCAGTCGATCTGGGGCTCGCCGACGACGATGCCGTACTCCTTGGCGCGCTTGATCTGCTCGTACAAGTGCGCGGTCACGACCCACGACTTGGTCGGGATGCAGCCCCAGTTGAGGCAGGTGCCGCCCAATTCGTCCTTCTCGACGACGGCGGTCTTCAAGCCCAGCTGAGCGGCCCGGATCGCGGCGACGTAACCGCCAGGACCGGTGCCGATGACGACGACGTTGTAGTGCGCCATGGTGCGACTCCCTTGCGACTGAAGCGGGTGAGGTGTTCGAGCCCGGTGCGCGGAGCACCCGGCGGGAGGTTCGAGGACGAGTCCGGGTACTTTAAAGGACCGGGGCAGCCGGGGGAACCAGGCTAGAATGCGGACCATGCGCCGACTCGCCGTGTTCGCCCGCTCCCCGGTTGCCGGCCGCGTCAAGACGCGGCTGTCCCCCGCGCTGCCCGCCCGGCTGGCCGCACGGCTCTATGCCGGCATGCTCGCCGACACTTTCGCGGCCATGGCCGCGGCCACCGTGGACGAGCGTCACGTGTGGTGGGCGGACGAGGCAGGCGAGCACGTAAGGGGATTCGCGCCGCACACGCAGCACGGTACCGGCCTGGGCGAACGGCTGCAGTCCGCGTTCGGCGCACTGCTGCCCGGCACCTACGACAGCGCGCTCGTGATCGGCAGCGATACGCCACCGCTCACCGCGATGCATCTGGACGAGGCGTTCGACGCGCTCGAACAACACGACGTCGTGCTCGGGCCGACCGTGGATGGCGGCTACTGGTGCATCGGCCTGCGCCGCACCGCGCCGGCGCTGTTCGCCGGCATCCCATGGAGCACGCGCGAGGTGCTGACGCGCACGCTCGTCCATGCGCACACGGCCGGCCTGCGGGCCGCGACCGTGGCGACGCTCGACGATCTCGACACGCCGCGCGATGTCGCCATGCTGGCGGGCGCGCTCGCCGCCGGGCTGCCGGCGTGCGGCGCGGGCACACGTGCCGCGCTGTTCGCATGCGGCATGTTGCCAACGCTCGTTCGCTGAGCGGCGGCAACGCCGCGGGCGATTTCCCCAGAGCGCGCTACTGCACCAGTGCCGGCGGGCTGGTGCCCGTCTTCTTCATGACCGTCTGCAGATGTTCCATGAGCTGCTTCTTCATGCCGTCCGGCGGGTTCGCCTGCATGGCCCGGTGGTAGTGGTCCTGGGCGTCCTTCCAGCGTTCCTGCGTTTCGGCAACGATGCCGAGATTGAACATGGCCACCGCCTGCGCCGGGTCGAGCACCAGCGCGTGCTGGAACAACGACTCGGCCGCCGCGAACTGACCGAGGTTGTAGTAGCACACTCCGAGATCCACGATCGTCGTCGAACGCTGTGGGTCGAGTCGCGCGGCGCTCTTGTAGTGGATGATCGCTTCGCTCCAGTTGCCGGTGTCATACAGGACGTTGGCCAGCTCGATGCGTGCGGCCAGGTTGGTGGAGTCCTTGGCGAGCGTGTTGCGCGCGAGGTCGGCGTGCTGCTGCTGCTCGGGCCCCGCCCCGGTCACGGGCGGGACGTTGGTCTTCTGGAAGCCCTGCGCGGCGAAATAGATGATCGCGAGCACCACCCCGACACCCGCAACCATCCACAGCTGGGCCTGCACCGGCTGCATGGCATCGGGCCTCGCCCGGCGCGGACGAACCGGACGCTGGCGGGGATCGAAGTTGTGCGGCTCGGCCGCTGGGACTTCAGGACCGGTGGCCGTTGCTCGCGCGACCGGTGGCGCCGCGTGCACGAGCGGGAAGTTGCACTGCGAACAGGCCTCGGACCCAACGGGATTGACGGTGCCGCAACCGGGGCAGGTGACGTTCTCGGACATGTTCCCTCGCGTGGTTCGGCCCGCGACGCTGCGGGCCACCCCACCAATATAGTCAGCCCGGCATCGTGGCGCACGCCGCCCCGAATGGGCCCGAGAATCGCGGTCCGCCGCGCGACGGAGTGCTTCCTCGATTGTGGGCCGCCCCGCGGGATCGTGACCGGTGAGGTCCCAACTCAAGCCGCCGGCGGGCGCGCGCACGGACATCGGGACATGACGCCACCGTGATTCCGGGGCACGCGCACCACGACGGCGCGAACGCGCGTGTGCACATGAAACCGAACGGGTCCCAGCGCGCACTCGATCCCGTCGAAGTCGAAGGACCGCTTGTTCACTTCCGTTGAGCGGCGGAAGCGCCTGTCCAAACACGGCCGCGCATGCCCGAACAATGTTTGGGTACAACAGTGCAAGTATTTTGTTATTGCAAGAATCCGAACCACTACTTTAGTCTTATTGACGTCACACCCACAGCGGAATGCAGCCGCCCGGACCTGCGAGGTACCGGCGCTTCCCGCGCTCTCTCCATTGTCGTGGACCCTCCTGAGGTCCACGCATCCCATGAGGAGGCGGCCATGCGTCGGGTTCTTCCTGCGCTTGCCATCAGCATTCTCGCCCTCGAGTTGGTCTCGATTTCCCAAGCGTCCCCGGTCAACGACACCCGCCGCATCGGGACCTCTCTCCGATCGGTGCGCGTACCGACGCCCAGCAATCTCGGCGACTTCGTCAAGGACAAGACCGCCGCGATCGCCCTCGGCAAGGCCCTGTTCTGGGACATGCAGGCGGGTGGCGACGGTCGCGTCGCGTGCGCGTCCTGCCACTTCCAGGCCGGTGCGGACGGCCGCGCCAGCAATCAGCTCAACCCCGGCGCGAACCATGGCTTCAATGCGGGCGGGCCGAATCACCGGCTGACCGCGGCGGACTTCCCGTTCCATCAGCTGGCCACCCCCGACGACCGGCGTTCGCAGGTCATCCGTGACCTCGACGATGTCGTGGGCTCACAGGGCGTGCACAACACCGTGTTCACCGACATCGCCCTCGGGAGCGCCGCCGACGCGCGCGTGTCGCAGCCCGACCCGGACGGCTTCCGCGTCAACGGGCTGAACGTGCGCCGTGTCACGGGTCGTAACACTCCGCCCGTGATCAATGCGGTGTTCAACGTCCGCAACTTCTGGGACGGTCGCGCGAACAACATGTTCAACGGCCGCAACCCGTTCGGCGCGGCGGATGCCAATGCCATGGTGTTGCAGGTGAACGACCTCGGCGAGTGCTCGCCGGCCCACATCCTTCTCGACAATGCCAGTCTGGCGTCGCAGGCCGTGGGACCGCCGAACAATCCGACCGAGATGTCGGCGGCTGGCCGCACGTGGTTCAAACTCGGCAAGAAGATGCTGAGCCTGCGCCCGCTCGATGGCCAGAGGGTCGCCACCGACGACGGCGTGCTCGGGCCGCTTGCCATCTCCGGCGGCACCGGACTCGCCACCTCGTATGCCGACATGGTGCGCGCCGCGTTCCACGAGAAGTGGTGGAACTCCAGCGCCGTCCTCGACGCCTCCATGAACACGATCGCGGGCATCAACTCCGCCGGATCGCTGCCCACGGATCAGTACTCGATGATGGAAGCCAACTTCTCGCTGTACTGGGGCTTGGCGATCATGCTCTACGAGTCGACGCTGGTCTCGGACGATTCGCCGTTCGATCGCTATCTCGATGGCAACGACAACGCCCTCACGGCCAGCCAGAAGGCCGGTTTCGGCACGTTCCAGTCCAAGTGCTCCAGTTGCCACTCCGGTGCGGAACTCAGTTCGGCGACGTTCTCCGCTCGTCTGGATGGCACGCGGCCCGAGGGCCTGGTCAAGCGCATGCAGATGGCCGACGGCCACACGGCGGTGTACGACGGCGGCTTCTACAACATCGGCATCCGGCCGACGGCGGAGGACATCGGCGTGGGTGGCAGCAATCCCTTCGGTGACCCGCTCTCGGTCTCCAAGCGCGAGCAGCTGAATCCCGGCAGCACGCCGGGCGCGCTGCTGTCGCCCCCGGTCAGCCCCGGCGAATCGGTTGCGGTCGACGGCGCCTTCAAGGTGCCGATCCTCCGCAATGTCGAGCTCACCGGGCCGTACTTCCACAACGGCAGTGCGGCCACGCTGCTCGAGGTCGTGCAGTTCTACACCCGCGGCGGCAACTTCTCGGCGGAGAACAGCGCCAATCTCGATCCGAGCATCGACGAGATCGGCAAGCTGAAGGGCAAGATCTCCGCGCAGATGCAGGTCGTGGACTTCCTGTGCAGCCTCACGGACGACCGTGTGCGCTACTATCAGGCGCCGTTCGACCACCCCGAACTGGTGGTGCCATCGGGCTCGGTGGGTAGCGAGCTCTCGGTGCTCGCGAACTTCGGGATGCCGGGGCAGGCCGAGGACGAGAGTGTCGTCCTGGCGGCCACGGGCCGCAACGGTCAGTCGACGCCGATCGAGTCCTTCCTCGGGATCGCCAGGGCCAGCTCAGTGGTGCTGATGCCGGGCGGCGAGACCATCAGCCGGTCCGGTGGCACGGACAACGAGGCGTCGTTCTCGATGTCGCAGATGTCCCCGAACCCGGTCACGGCACGCACCACGGCGAGGGTCGGTTTCTCGCTCGCGCTTGAGGGTGACGTCGAGCTGCTGGTGTTCGACATCACGGGCCGCCAGGTTCGCACGCTCGCGAAGGGCTCGTTCGCGGCGGGCGCGCATTCCGTGGCCTGGGATGGCACTTCGGACCGCGGCTCGCGCCTGCCGAAGGGAGTCTACCTGTACCGACTGCGGTCCGGTGCGCAGAGCATCGAGCGCAAGCTGATCGTGATCGACTAGCAGCAGACGCGAAGGCCGGGGGCCCGAATCGCAGGCGGGCCGTCGGGGAGCGGGGACTCACCGGCGGATTCTAGGATCACCGGCAGTCTCCGAGCGATGGCGTGGCGGAGCGATCCGCCACGCCCTTCTCCACCCACTGCGGTCGGGTGCGCAGCGCACCGGGCGTGAGCTGAGCTTGATCGACTTGCCCGAGCTGTTCATGAACCGTGAGCCGAGTGGGTCGGATGTGCGCCAGGCGCGAGGAGTTGGTTGGGCCGGCGATGCCGTCGTGTGGAAGCCACTACGCGGAGCCGGCCGTGCCAGCGTCACGGCGACTCTGGGCAGACTGCCCGCGCAGGCCACGGGCACATGAACAGGCGGGCTAGCAACAGACACGAAGACCGGGGGTCCGAATCGCAGGCGGGCCGTCGGAGATCGGGGATTCACCGGCGGATTCTAGGATCGCCGGCAGTCTCCGAGCGAAGGCGTGGCGGAGCCATCCGCCACGCCCTTCGTCCATTCAAGGGGTATGCCTCGGCACCACAGCCCGCGATTTCCAAGCTTGCCACGCGTGCATTAGCCTGCTCGTCCCCGCGTGGCCCGACCGGTTCCCAGCCCCCGGGCGTGCCCTGACCCACCCAGCCCGGAGGCGAACCTCGCGTGCGTCCGAACCCATGCCCCCGCACCCTCGCGACCGCCGTCATACTGCTATGCACCCTCGGGCATGCGAGTGCGCGCTCCGAAGAACTCACGGTCACCGTGCTGCACACCACCGACCTGCACGGGGCGCTCGCGGCGTGGGACGACTGGAACGACCGGCCCGCCGCCAAGGGGCTCGAGAAGCTCGCCACGATGATCGGCGCGGTGCGCGCCGAGGGCCACCCGACGCTGCTCGTGGATGCGGGCGACGCGCTCTTCGGCAGCTCGCTCGTGCGCGCCTGGCGCGAGGGCCGGCGCGACCGGACCGCGACCGCCGAACCGGTGATCGCAGCCTTGAACGCGCTCGGCTATGACGCCGTGACCGTGGGGAACCACGAGTTCGATGGCGGGCGCGCGGCGCTCGACGCCGCCGCCGCCCAGGCCCGGTTCCCGTTCCTGGGCGCCAATGTCCTGGACGAGCACACCGGCCGGCCGGCCTACGGCAGCTCGATCGTGCGGCTCATCGATGGCGCGCGCATCGGCATCATCGGGCTCACGACCCCCGCCGTGCCCATGCTCATGGACTCCTCGCTGTGCGCCGGGCTGCGCTTCGTGGACCCGCTCGCCGTGGCGCGGCTCGAAGTCGCACGGCTGCGCGGCGCCGAGCGTTGCGCGGCGGTGATCGCGCTCGTGCACATGGGACTCGAGCGCGACCCGGCGGCGCGCGGCGGCGATTCCAGGCCGCGCATCGGCGATGTGCAGAACGAGAATCTCGGCTACCGGCTGGCCTACGAGGTCGCCGGGCTCGATGCGGTCGTGCTCGGACACACGCATCAGGTGATCGCATCCACCCCCGTGGGCGGCACCATCGTGACGCAGGCCGGCAGGAACGGCGAGGCGCTCGGCCGCATCGACCTGCACTTCACGCGCAGTTCGAGCCTCGAGGAATGGCGGCTGACGACACGCACCGCCAGCGTGGCGACCGTGACCGACAGCGTCGCGAACGATTCCGCCATGCATGCGCTGCTCGCGCCGTACGCCAATGCGGCGCACGACCTGCTCGACGCGGTCGTGGCGCAGGCCACCACCACGCTGGCGGCGCCCTATGGCCGCTTCGGCGACAACCCACTGCTGCGCCTGATCCACCGCTGCCAGCTCGATGCCTCGGGCGCCGATGTCTCGCTGGCGGCGATGTTCGACCCCACGCAGGTCATCGCCCCGGGTGCGGTCCGCCGGCGCGACCTGCTGCGGCTTTACCCGTACGACAACTCGCTCGGTGTGGTGGAGCTCTCGGGTGCGGAACTCAAGGCCACGCTCGAGCACGCCGCCGCCATGCTCAGCGATTACGCTTACGACGGCAGCACGCCGCTGCTGCGGCCCGACGCCGCGGGCTACCAGTTCGACACCGCGTACGGCGTGGACTACGAGATCGACCTGACGCGACCCGCGGGCTCGCGCATCGTGAACCTGAAGTGGCGGGGCAAGCCGCTCGACCCGGCGGGCAAGCTCAAGGTGGTCGCGAACTCGTACCGGCTGGCGGGTGGTGGCGACTACCTGGAACTGCGCCGCGCGCGGCAGGTCTGGAAGACGAGCTCGACCATGCCTGAGCTGCTGCACCGCTGGGCGCTGGGCAAGCGCACGCTCGACACCAGCGGCGAGGCATCGTGGACGCTGCTCCCCGACTACGCAGGCTCACCCGAGCGTCCGCTCATCGACCGGCTCGTGCGGCTCGCGGTGACGCCACGGCAGGAAGTGCTCCGCCTGGGTGCAGCCAAGCCCGCGCGGCGCGTCGACCTGGTGTACTGGCTGGCACGTGCGTTCGACATGCGTTCCAGGAAGCCGTCGGGCGCATGGGGCGATGTGCCGGACTCGCTCCAGGTGTGGCTCGACGGCATCCTCGCCAAGGGCGCGCTGGGCCCGCTGGCGGCGGCCGAACGGTTCGAACCCTACAAGCCCGCCACCATCGCGCTGGCGCTGGACTGGAGCGAGCGCACGGCGCGGGTCCATCGTCTCGGTCTCGCCGGGAAGTCCGGCGATGCGTCATTCCGCCGCGGGCTGTTCACGAACGTCAGCGGTGCAGGCGTGCTCGAACTCGGGGCCCCGCTCACGCGTGCGCAATGGCTGGGCGTGCTAGCCAACCTGCGCTTCCCGAGCGTGCGCCTGCTGGAGACCACCGACTTCCATGGCGCCATCCTGGGCGGAACACGCGAGCGACGCAGCCAGCGTCCGACCGGTGGCAGCGTCGCACTGGCCGCGGCCATCGCGCGAGAACGCGCCGTGAATCCGGAGGGCACGGTGCTGCTGGACGGGGGTGACCTGTTCCAGGGCACGATGATCTCCAATCTCCAGTATGGCCGCCCCGTGGTCGAGCAGATGAACGCACTGGGGTACGCCGCCGCGGCCGTGGGCAATCATGAGTTCGACTGGGGCGTCGACACGCTGGCGAACCGCGTCCGCGAGATGCGCTTCGCCGCCCTCGGCGCGAACATGCTCGAGCGCAAGACCGGCAAACTTCCCAAGTGGGCGCGCTCCGATACCACCGTGCTGCGACGCGGCGTGCGTGTCGGCATCGTCGGGCTGGCCTACCCCGGCACGCCGCGCGTCACCATGCCGGCGAACGTCGCGCACCTGCGCTTCGAGGACGACTCGACCACGGCCGCGGTGGTCAGCATTCGGCTGCGCAAGGCCGGCGCCACGGTCGTGGTGGGTGTGGGCCACATCCCGGCCGAGACCGACTCGCTGCGCCATGCGCGCGGTGACCTCGCGCGGCTGGGCCGTGTCGCCACGGTCGACGCCTGGCTCGGCGGCCACAGCCACAACGTGGTGGACGACCGCGTCGAAGGCCGGCCCATCCTGATCGCCGGCGCGCTGGGGCAGTATCTGGCCGTGGTCGACCTGGTGGTGGACCCGGTGAGGCAGAAGGTGCTCGAGAGCACGCAGCGCATCTACACCGTGTACGCCGACGGCCCGGCCGACAGTGCCTGGGTCGACCGTGTGACGCGCTGGAACGCCAACGTCGCGCCGGTCGCAGCGACCGTGCTGGGCGATGCGGCCGTCGCACTGCACCGCCGCCGCCCGGAGTCGACCATCGGCGACTTCATCTGTGACGCGATGCGCGCCGACGCCAAGGTCGACATGGCGTTCCAGAATCCGGGCGGCATGCGCGCCGACCTCGATGCCGGCCCGATCACGCGCGGGGACGTCTATGCCGTCATGCCGTTCGACAACACCATCGTGACGGTGGAGCTGACCGGCGCGCTCGTGAAGCTGGCGCTCGAACAGTCGCTGCACAACCAGCGCGTCACGCAGGTGAGCGGCATCCGCTACACCATCGACGCCAGCAAACCCGACTTCCAGAAGATCGCCGGGCTGACGCTGGCCGATGGCACACCGATCGACGAGCAGAAGACGTACAAGGTGGCCGCGAACAACTTCATGGCCAGCGGCGGAGACCACTACGACGCACTGGCGCAGGGCAAGAACCGCCTCGACACGGGGCGGATGATCCGCGACGCCATGGAAACCTGGGTGAAACAGCAGTGCGCGGGCGGCAAGTTGCTCGAACTGCGCGGCGATGGGCGGATCGCGAGCGTGGGCGGTTCGTTGCCGGAGTAGACGCTGGCGGCTCCGGACTACAGCCCCGGAGCCGCCAGCCGCTTCAGTGCGAGCCGGATGCCGCCGCGGGTGAGCCGTTCGTGGATTCCGCAGGGGCCAGCGTGATGCCCGCTTTCGCGAAGTAGGAGCGGACTCCCGTCGCGATCTGGTTCGCCATACGCACCTGGAACGCCGCGTTCTTCAACAGCAGCACCTCGCGCGGGTTGTTGATGAACGCGGTCTCGACCAGCGCGCTCGGGAACTCGACGCTCTTCAGCACGACGAAGCCAGCCTGCTTGATGCCGCGTGATTCGATGCGGCGATCAGCGGCCATGTGGTCGAGCAACGTCTCGGCCAACAACTGGCTGCGTTCGAGCATGGCGTTGCGCTTGACTTCGTAGAGCACACCGACGACGTCATCTTCGGCCTGCGGCGCGACACCGCCCACGATGTCAGCGGCGTTCTCGGAATCCGCCAGATCCTGATCGGCCTGATCCGAGGCACCCTTCAGCGAGAGGAAGTAGACCTCGGAGCCGCTGCCCCTGCCCCTCCGGCGTGACGAGTTGCAGTGGATGCTGATGAACAGGTCGGCCTTCATCTTCTCGGCGATCTTGTAGCGATCGCGCAGCGGGATGAAGAAGTCGCTGTCGCGGGTGAGCACGGCGCGCACTCCGGGCACGCTGTTGAGCGTGTCCGCGAGGCGGCGTGCGATGGCCAGTGTGACGTTCTTCTCGTAGACCGGGCCAGGGCCGCGCGCGCCGTGGTCTTCGCCGCCGTGACCGGCGTCGATGACGACCAGCCGCGTGCGGGTCTTCTTCTTGGCCGCGGCGATGGCGGCGAAACGCTTGTCCTCGGCCGCCAGCGCGCCGGGGCGCTGGACGTCGACCACGACCCGGAACGGTTTCACGTCGTCGGCCGGGAGCGTGAAGACCCGGAATGAGGCTCCCGGAACCAGTTGGATCCAGAAGCGCACGCCGCTGGCATCGAAGATCGAGCGGACGTGGGTCACCGCGCTGTCGGCGAGCCCCAGCTCGGCCGGCACGCCGGCCGCCGCGGTGATGCCGGGCGTGGGCACGGCCACCACGAGCTGAGCGCTGGTGCCCGAATCGGGTGACACGGGTGTCACGGGGGCAGTGAAATCGAACACGATTCGCGTGCCACCCGGAGACGTCCAGGTGCGCATGCCGGTGAGCTGCACCGGACCGCTGCCCGCCGGCATCGTGCCGGTCTGGGCACGGACCGCCAGCGGTAGCGCCGCCAGCGCGATGCCGAGCAAGCCTGTGAAGAGACGCGCGAGGAGTCTTGAGGTCGTGCGTTCCGGCATAGGAGTCCCTGAACCCTTCCCGCCATCCATGGCGTGACGGGAGGCGGCACGACGCCGCCTCCCGCCTGAGCGCTTGTCTTCTTACCGCCTGAGACGCTACTTGTCGAGCTTGAGCGTCTCGAACCGGCTTGCGCCGTTGCGGGTCACGATCAGCACGACCGGCTTGCCGGCCTTGCGGACCTTGGCCACTTGGGCGCGGAAGTCGGCCGCGCTGTTCACCGGCACGCGGTTGACCTCCTCGATGATGTCGTTGGCCTGGATGTCCTTGCCCTGCGCTTCGCTGTCCTCGGCGACCTCGGTCACGAGCACGCCCGACTGCGCCTTGAGTTCGGTGCGCTCGCTGGCGGTGAGGTTGCGCACGGTCATGCCGATGTCGCCGGCGTCCTCCCCGGCCGGCGGCGCGATCTGCGCGTTCGCGAGCGCGTCATCCTTGTCGGTGAGCGTGACGTCGGTGGCGACACGCTTGCCATCGCGCAGCAGGCCCAGCTTGACCTTGGTGCCGGACGGCGTGTCGGCGATCTTCAGGCGGAACTTGTCGCGGTCGCTCACCGGCTGGCCGTTCATGTCGATGATGACGTCATTGCGCTGCAGGCCCGCACGCTCTGCCGGCGAGCCCTTGAAGACGTTCTGGATGATGACACCCTGCTGGTTGCCGAGCCCGAAGCCCTCGGCGATCTCGGGCGTCATGTTCGCGAGCGTCACGCCCATCATGGCGCGCTTGACGGTGCCATGCGCCACCAGTTGCTCGGCGATGTGCTTGGCGAGGTTGATGGGAATGGCGAAGCCGATGCCCTGGCCGCTCGTGTTGATGGCGGTGTTGATGCCAATTGCCTCGCCGCGGACGTTGCACAGCGGTCCGCCCGAGTTGCCGAAGTTGATGCTGGCATCGGTCTGGATGAAGTCCTGGTACTCGGGCGTGCCACCGAAGATGTTGAGGTTGTTGCGGCCCTGGGCGCTGATGATGCCGACCGTGACCGAACCGCGCAGGTCGCCGAGCGGGTTGCCGATGGCGATCGCCCAGTCGCCGACGCGCAGGCGTTCGGAATCGCCCAGTGGCAGCACCGGCAGGTTCGAGCCCTCGATCTTGATGACCGCGACGTCGGTGGCCTGATCGGTGCCGACCGTGGTGGCCTTGAACGTCCGGCCGTCGTTCAGCGTGACCTTGATGGTCTCGGCGTCCTTGACGACGTGGTTGTTCGTGAGGATGCGGCCGTCCTTGTCGATGATGAAACCCGAGCCCGACGACGGCACGCGCTGCTGACGCTGCATGGGCTGGCCGAAGAAACGCTTCATGAACTCGTCCGACTGATCTCCAGCCTCGCCACCGACCTTCTTGGTGACGTCGATGAACACGACGGCCGGCAGGGCGCGGTCGATGACCGCGACGAACGGGCTCTCGGGCAGGGGCGCGGTGTTCGAGACCGCAGCGAGTTGGACATTCGTGGCACGCGAGGCGCGCGGCAGGTTGAGGCTGACGCTCAAGCCCAGACCGAGCACGAGCCCGGCCGTGATGAGCGCCGCGGCTCCGAGGAAGTAGTGGCGAGGGGTGTTGACCCGATTGCCGTTCATTCTGGGGCTCCTCCGTTGCAGCTTGGTTTGTACAATTACATCGGCAGGTAGAGACCGCGAAACGAGCACCGAACGTGACTCGGACAGCGCGACCATGAGCTTACGGCCCGAAACCGGGGCCCGGAAGCAATTCGCTGTCAGAGGCCCGTCAAATGCGCCCGGGCGCGCCACGGGACTTCGTCCGGCGGCACGTCGAGCGTTTTGATACGAGGAACGGCTGCAGGGTTGCGATAAGCCTTTGTGGCGTCCACCGGCGCGGGGATCCGGCCCACCGCTGCGGGGACCGGGCTGCATCCTGCCACGGATCGGTCGCGAGCCCGCCGGCAGCGCCGGTTGCGCGCACTCCCGTGCCGGGCGTTGGCGGCCAGCGCGGCACGCAGTCTATGCTGCCGCGTCATGCACGAAGGCTCCGTGTTCTTCCTATCCGACGCCCATCTCGGCGTGGACTCCGCCGAGCGCGAGGGCGCGCGTACGGCGCGGCTCCACGATTTCCTGGACTCGCTCCCCGGCCGTGCGGCCTCGCTGTTCATCGTCGGCGACCTGTTCGACTTCTGGTTCGAGTACCGCACCGCCCTGCCGCGGCGGCACTTCCGCACGCTCGCGCTACTGCAGCACCTGCGCGACAGCGGCATCGACATCGCGTACCTGAACGGCAACCACGACTTCTGGCTCGGGACGTTCTTCCGCGACACGCTCGGGATCCGCACCATCGACGGCCCCGCCACGGTGGAGACCCAGGGCCGCAGGCTGTGGGTGCACCACGGCGATGGCCTCATGGGCGGTGACCTGGGCTACAAGGCGCTGCGTGCGCTGCTGCGTTCGCGCGCCGGCGTCGGGCTGTACGGTCTGCTGCACCCGGACCTCGGCATCCCGCTCGCGCATGCCGTGTCACGCTGGTCGCGGCACTCGCGTGGCGACGGCCCGCTCGAGCCCGAACGGCTGTGGAACGAGATCGCCGAACCGCGCTTTCGTGAAGGGTTCGATGGCGTGCTCATCGGGCACTTCCATCACGCCTACGAGCGCCGCGAACCGGGCCGCGAGTTCTTCCTGCTCGGCGACTGGATCGACCACTTCACGTACGCCGAGCTCACGGGCGGCAGACTCGAACTCAAGACCTGGCCTGCCCCGGCCTAACGAGCGGGCCGGAGGCCCGCAGCGCTCAAGATATCCCCGCACCTCTCAAAAACCCGCCGACAGCGAGAAGCGATGCGTGTCGTCGAGTTCGAGCCTGGACGGCACGAACGCGTAGTCGATGCGCAGCGCCTTGCTGCGCCAGCCCGCGCCCGCGCTCCAACTGGCCACGTCATCGCCGGCGCGCACGCCGAACCGCAGCGCGGCCCCCGCGGGCGAATCGAGCTCGCCACCCACGGCGAGCACGACCCTGCGCCCCGTCGTCGCGCGGGCATCGAGCGCCAGCAGTCCGTTCAGGTTCGAGAACGTGCCGTGCGCGAGGGACAGGCCGGCCTGTACAGCGGCGGGCAACTTCACCGGATCGCCCTGGACACCCTCGAGCGTGTAATGGCTCGACGGCCCGAGGTTGTGCACGCTCAGGCTGGCCCGCGAGCCGGGTAGCATCGCCAGGTCCCACGCCGCGCCCGCGCCCACGGCCCATGCACTGGCCGCCAGATCGGAGACGCGCTCGCGCACCGCCTGTGCGGTGAAGCCGAGGCTCATGCCGCCCGCGAGCTTCCGGCCGTAGCCGGCCAGGAACTCGAGGTCGTGCGAGCCGAATGTACCGATGAGGTTGCCGAGATCGTCGCGCTCGGGGATCGGCTCGCTGTACATGGCGCGCAGCGAGGCGCTCAGGCCGCCGCCGAACATGCGGCCCGCGACCGCGACCTGGTCATGGCGCAAGTGCTCGTAGGTCTCGGTGTGCGTGCCGACAAACTGGGTGCCGTCGAACTGCGCCAGCCCGGCCGGGTTCCAGAACGCCGCTTCCGCACCGCGAGCCACGGAGGAGTAGGCCCCGCCCAGGGCCGCGGCACGCGCGCCCGCGGGCACCTCGAGGAACGCGAAGCCGGGCGGACGGGCCACGGCCGGAGCAGCGAGGGTCACGGCGGCCAAGGCGAACGCCAGCGCACGAGTCGGCTTCAAGCGGGTCCTCCGGGAACACGAATGCGAGCGCGATCTGGACGGGAGCACCGCCCGCGCGACAGCGAATCGAAAGTCCGGGCGACGGCTGCCGTCCAACGGCGGCCGTCGCCCGGAAGCGATGCGGAACTCACTCACTATAGAGCATCGGCGCGGAAACGCCCGGGCTCAACCCTTCCCCTTACCCCCGCGCCCCTTCGGTGGTTCTGGTTTCGGCGGCTGTGGTGCCCACTTGGGGGTCTCCGGCGGAGGCTGTTTCCACATGGGAGGGGGCGGATTGTCGCGCGGCGGGTCCCGCCGCGGGGGGTCCTGCCTCGGGGGGTCCTGCCGAGGGGGGTCGTTCCGGGGCGAGTCGCCGCCCTTCCACATCGGGCGCTCCTCGCGTGTGCCGCCTTCATCGGACGGTGGCGGCGGCGTGTTGCCACGCAGCCGGCCGCCATCGCGCCACGCCGGCTTGCCGCTGTTGCCGTCACCCTGCGGGGCGCCACCCCCACCGTTGCCACCACCCGCACCGGGGCCATCGGGCCGCACGCGCGGGCCCTCACGCCACACCGGCTTGCCGTCACCACGATCGCGCTGCAGCCAGCCGGCCGGATTCGAGCCGGGCGTGTTGGTCTGCCGGCGAACGTCAGGCGGCACGAAGCCTGGAGGAGTCTGGCCCTGACGCCAGATCGTTCCACGCGGCGGCGGCGGAACATAGCTCACCGGCGCCGGCGCCTGCTTGAAGCGGCGCAACTGGCCACCCCACAGCTCACCCCAGCGGTCCCAGCCATCCCACGACGAGAAGCGCGTGCGGTTGTCGTAGTAAGGCTGATAGCGCGGCGGGCAGTCGCTGCGCACGGTGTAGTAGTAGTACGGCAGGTACGAGGTCCACATCTGCGGGCCCCAGCACCACGACCAGTTGACGCGGAAGTCGATGACGCTGCAGCGCGTGTAATAGGGGTCGAAGCCGTCCCACCACGCCCAGCGGCTCGGACGGTGACAGTCGTTGCACAGGTAGCGCGGATAGCGCACCTGTTCGTGCACGTAGTAGCTGGCGTACGAGCTGGCGAACGCCTCGACGTCGGCCGGCCGGTCCATGACGCGGCGGCGGATGCGCTCCATGGCGACGTACGGGTCACCCATGATGCGCCCCTGGTCGTCGAAGTTGTCGTCGTCGGCATCGCTGCCGCGGTCGCCGGCGTCACGATCATCGCGCTCGTAGCCGATCGCGGCGGCCTGAGGATCGAACGGGCGCAGGTACCAGGGCAGGTCTCGGAACGGGCGATCGGAGGCGATGGCCACGACGAAGCCCTGACCGGTCTTCTGCTCGACCACGAGCTGGTAGTTCGCAGCGTCCTCGGGAATGCGCAGCGTACGCCGGGCCTCGATGCGACCGGTGCCACGATTCCACGGGTACAGCAGATTGACACGTCCCTCGGAGTCGAGTTCGTAGACCAGCAGATAGGCGTCGTCAGTGGTGCGCACCTTGACGCGCATCGGATCGCCGGGCTCGTACACGGCATCACCGCCGCGGTCGGTCCACACCTCGACATCGAGGCGGCGCGCGAACGCCGGGGCGACGGCCGCGATGAGCAACAGCAGCGCCGCGGGGATCATGCGGCCGAAGCGGCTCGGGTTGGCTCTCATGGGCTTTGCTCCTTCGTGGTCGTGACGCCGAGTCCAGCCGGGCGTCACCTGGAGGCCGGGGCCCACGCGAGCATCGGTCTCTTGGGTGATACCCCGGCGGGTGGTGGTTCGCACCACCCGTGCGGGGCTGTTGATGTTACACCGCCGGGGCGTGTCCCGGCGGGGGGAGTTCGTGTGGCTAGTGTCTCGTCCCAGAAGTCCTGTACATGCCTCGACGGCCCTCGTGACCGCTGGCGGGGTACCCGCGCGAAGCGTGGGTCTTGCTCCTCCTCGACGTATCTCCCGGATACGACTTCGTCGTCGCGCCTTGCCAGCAGCCACGATTGCTCGCCGATTCATGCACAGGACTTCTGGGACGAGACACTAGCCCGGACTTTTCATGAACCGTGAGCCGGGAGGGTCGGGCTACCGGACCTTTGCCGGCCCCGCCGGCGCCGCGCGCAGCAACCGGAGCGCGTTGGCGATCACCAGCAGCGACGCACCCATGTCCGCCGCGATCGCG
>JANMAX010000344.1:0-2010 GCA_031360075.1 bacterium
TCTATTTCCCAATTCTCCCGGGAGTTCTCGTCGGCGACCGCATCGCCATCGCCGCAGGCGACTCCTACGGGGTCGTGGCGTGGACCGACTTCCGACGCTGGCCCGAAGGCTCGGACATCTATGCGGCACGTATCGTCGATATCCCGACCGCCGTCGAGGCGGTCTCGGACCTGAGCGCCGAGCCGGTCGCCGATGGGGTGCGGCTGACCTGGAGCGTGAACGATGCGCGAGCGCTCGGGGGACTCCGTCTGCATCGTGCACGCGAGGGCGGGCCCGAGATCGTGTTGCCAGACGCAGAGCGCCTACCATCACGCGAGGGTCGGCAGGAGTATCTGGATACCACCACCGAGCCCGGGCAGACCTACACCTACCGGCTCGAGGTGCTGGGAGCGGCCGGCAGTCAGTGGCTCGGCCCGGTCACGGTGCAGACGCCCGCGCGCATCGCCTCGCTAACGTGGCGCGCCGCCTGGCCCAACCCGTTCGCACGGCGCACATCGGTGAAGCTGGCCGTGCCCCGCGCGTCCACCGGCGCCGTCCGCGTGTTCGATGTGCAGGGGAAAGAAGTTCGCACACTCGCGGAGGGCCTGTTCCAGCCCGGCGAACGCACGATCGAATGGGATGGCCGAGACGCCTCGGGAGGCACCGCCGCAGCGGGGCTGTACTTCATCTCGGCGCAGGTGGGGACTGAGAATGCCCGGCTGAGAGTCGCACGGGTCCCGTAGCACCGGTCGCGTTCGTCCGACCGCAGGATGACTGAGCGATGTCCTGCGTGGACAGTGGACAATTCCATTGGGCTTGTCCAACACCTGAGCGCGTGGAAGTCGCTCGCGGCTGGTAGGATGAGCGGGCCTCGCTGGTCACGACTCAGCGGCAGCCTTGATGCTCACAGTAGCGCCGCGCCCGGCCGCCCCGCTAGACTATGCTCGTCCCCCTTGCGGAGGTCCTCCATGTCAGTCGCCCCGAGTCCGAGCAACGCGCGCGTGCGCGATCTGGTGCGTCGTCTCGATGAAGCCATGACGCCGGTCGATGACGCCGGCCGCTGTCGCGCCGTGAAGACCGTGCTCGAGGAGACGTTCGCCGCCGGCACCGACTTCCTGGCTCCGGAGTTCCTCGTGCCCGATCCCGAGCGCTACGCGCGCCGGCTCGTGCACCGCGACCCGCAGAACCGCTACACGGTCATCGCCATGGTGTGGAACACCGGGCAAGGCACGCCGCTGCACGACCACGCCGGCATCTGGTGCGTCGAGTGCGTCTACTCGGGCCGCATCAAGGTGACGTCGTACAACTGCATGGGTGGCGACCCCGAGCGCGACACCGTGCAGTTCAAGCAGGAAACCGTCGTTCATGCCGGTGTGGGCCAGGCCGGCGCGCTGATCCCGCCGTTCGAGTACCACGTGCTCGAGAACGCCAGCGAGCAGCCCACCGTCACGCTGCACGTCTACGGCGGCGAGCTGGACCACTGCCACATCTTCGAGCCGGTCGAGAACGGCTGGCTGCGCAAGTACCGCGAGCTCCGCTACACGGCGTGAGGCGTCTCACCGAGGTCTTCCCCGGGCTGGTCGTGAGCGTATTGCTGGCCACCGCGGCGTTCATGCTGTCCGAACAGGCGTTCGTGAAGGACACGCTGCACCTGTCCGCGCTGTTGCTCGTGATCCTCGTGGGCATGGCCATGCGCAGCGTCATGGCAATTCCCGCATGGGCCGGCCCCGGCGTGCGCATGGCCCAGCGCCCGGTGCTGCGCTGGGCGGTCGCAGGCCTCGGCTTCCGGCTGTCGCTCGCCAGGATCGCCAGTATTGGCGGACCGGCCGTGGGTGTAGTCGTGGCGAGCACGGGTATCGCGCTGTGGTTCGGCTGGTGGGTGGGCCGCAAGCTCGGGCTGGAAGACCGCTTTGCCACGCTGCTCAGTGTGGGCGGCGGCATCTGCGGGGCTTCGGCCGTGGTCGCCGCCGACAGCGTGGTGCAGGCCGAGAAGCGCGACTCGGCGCTGGCACTCGGCATCATCACGCTGCT
>JANMAX010000020.1:0-18074 GCA_031360075.1 bacterium
CCCATCTCGTCGGCGGGGTGACTCGCTGATGCCGGATCGGAACGCTCGTCTTCACGCGGCGGCAGGGGCAACGCCGCCCGCGCGGAGCGAGCGTTTCGGTCTTCTCGTCCCGGTGCTGCGCGCCGCCGCCCGGTAGTCGCCCTGATCGAATCCCTGCTGGCCAGGAGCCGCGGACTTCTTCCGTTCCCGGGCCTTCGTGATCAGCGCTTCAGTCGTGAGCGACAGGCTCGCCAGCGACGTGGCGTCCTGCAGTTCCGCGCGCGCCGCCTTAGTCGGGTCGATGCCGCCCGCTTCGACCACGACCGAGCGCTCGACGCCGGCGCTGTCCCACAATGCACGGGACCTGTCGCGAACCCCCGCCGCGGCGCCTCAATGGCGGAAGATGGGGGCTTGGATTCCGCTCCCACGCAGTCATCCTGCCCGACCGTCGCCAGTTCGTCTGGGTCGAGAACGCGTGTACAATGCAAGCATGGAACCTCGGCGAGATCACATCACGACTCGGGTCGTCCGGCGTGCCACTACCGTTCCGGAGCGGTCCGATTGGCCCGGCTCCACTGCTGAGACGAGGCTTGCTGCGGTCTGGGTGCTGACGAGACTTTGTCTTGAATGGGGTGGGGCCGGTGAATCAAGACTTCAGAGATCTGTTTGCAGAATTCAACGCGCTCCGCGTTGAGTACCTGATCGTCGGCGCGCACGCCCTGGCGGTGCACGGCCATGTCCGGGCAACCCGCGATCTGGACATTTTGATCAGCCCCCAAGCCGCCAACGCACGACGCGTTCTCGAGGCGCTCAAGTCCTTTGGGGCGCCCACACACGACCTGACCGTCGAGGATCTCAGCGAGCCGGAATTGGTTTTCCAGATCGGCGTGCCGCCCGTTCGGATCGACATTCTCACCTCGATTTCGGGAGTCGAGTTCCCCGAAGCCTGGGAGGCTCGCGTCTTCACTCGATTCGGCGACCAAGAGGTGGGCGTGCTGTCGCGAGAACACCTGGTGCGCAACAAGCGGGCGTCGGGTCGGACCCAGGACCTCGCCGATCTCGAGTCCTTGGGCGAGTGAAGGACGAGAGCGCGACAGCGACCTGTTAAGCACGAAACGCCCCCCCGGGACTTCTCCCGAGGGGGCGTTCGCGTTGCTACCGTTCTGCGAGCGACCGCCTAGTAGTCGCCCTGATCGAATCCCTGCTGGCCAGGAGCCGCGGACTTCTTCCGCTCCGGGATCTCCGTGATCAGCGCTTCGGTCGTGAGCAACAGGCTCGCCACCGACGCCGCGTTCTGCAGGGCCGACCGTGCCACCTTCGTCGGGTCGATGACACCGGCTTCGAACATGTCCACCATCTCCTCGGTGTCCACGTTGTAACCCATGTTCTTCTTCTCCTTCTTCACCGCCTCGACCACGACCGAGCCTTCGACGCCGGCGTTGTCGCACAGCGTGCGCAGCGGCTGCTCAATCGCGCGCCGGATGATCTGCACGCCGATCTTGATGTCGCCTTCCATCGTCGCCGCGAGCGCATCCAGGGCCTTCTGGCAGCGGATGTAAGCCACGCCACCGCCCGGAACGATGCCTTCCTCGACGGCCGCACGCGTCGCGTGCAGGGCGTCCTCGACGCGAGCCTTCTTCTCCTTCATCTCGGTCTCGGTCGCCGCGCCGACGTTGATCACCGCAACACCGCCGGCCAGCTTCGCCAGGCGCTCCTGCAGCTTCTCGCGGTCGTAGTCCGACGTCGTCTCCTCGATCTCGCGCTTCAGCTGGCCGATGCGACCCGTCAGGTCGCCCTTCTTGCCGTAGCCTTCGATGATCGTGGTCTTGTCCTTGTCCACGACGACGCGCTTGGCCCTGCCCATGTCCTCGATGCGTGCGGCATCGAGCTTGAGGCCTATGTCCTCGGTGATGACCTTGCCGCCGGTCAGGATGGCGATATCCTCCATCATGGCCTTGCGACGGTCACCGAACCCGGGGGCCTTCACCGCGCACACGTTCAGCGTGCCGCGCAGCTTGTTGACCACGAGCGTCGCCAGGGCCTCACCCTCGATCTCCTCGGCGATGATGAGCAGCGGCTTGCCGCGCTGCGCCACCTTCTCGAGGATCGGGAGCAGGTCCTTCATGTTCGAGAGCTTCTTGTCGTAGAGCAGGATGAAGCCGTCCTCGATCACGGCCTCCATGCTGTCCTTCTCGGTCACGAAGTAGGGCGACACATAGCCCTTGTCGAACTCCATGCCCTCGACGATCTCCTTCGTCGTCTCGATGGAGCGCGCTTCCTCGACCGTGATCGTGCCGTCCTTGCCGACCTTGTCCATGCACTCGGCGATGATCTTGCCGATCTCGACGTCGCCGTTGGCGGAAATGGTCGCGACCTGCTCGATCTCCTTGTTGTCCTTGACCGGCTTCGACAGCTTCTTGAGCTCTTCGACGACGGTCTCGACAGCCTTGTCGATGCCGCGCTTGATGTACATCGGCGACGAGCCGGCGGTGACGCTCTTCAGGCCTTCCTTGAAGATGGCCTCGGCAAGCACCGTGGCGGTGGTCGTGCCGTCACCGGCGACGTCCGACGTCTTCGACGCGACTTCGCGCACCATCTGCGCGCCCATGTTCTGGTACGGATCGTCGAGCTCGATCTCCTTGGCGACGCTCACACCGTCCTTCGTGACGGTCGGCGAGCCCCACTTCTTGTCGAGTACGACGTTGCGGCCGCGAGGTCCGAGCGTGACCTTCACAGCTTTCGCGAGGATCTCCACGCCCTTCAGGATCTCGGCGCGGGCCTGCTCGCTGAACAGCAGCATCTTGGCAGCCATTGGGCCTCCAGGAATAATTTAGGACTCAGGCGGCGCGCCCGATGGCGCGGCCGCTCGTGTTCACTTGGTCTTGTGGAGCACTCCGAGGACTTCTTCCTCACGCAGGATCACGAACTCGGTGCCGTCGATCTTCACATCCGTGCCGGAGTACTTGCCGAGCAGGATGCGATCGCCCTTCTTGAGTTCGAGCGCCATGCGCTTGCCGTCTTCGGACATGCGGCCTGGCCCGATGGCCACGACCTCGCCCTCCTGCGGCTTCTCCTTGGCGGTGTCCGGGATGATGATGCCGCCCCGAACGGTCTCCTGCTCCTCGATACGGCGAACGAGCAGCCGGTCGGCGAGAGGCTGGAAATTCATGCGTTCTCTCCTTGATATAGGACCGCTCGTGGAGCGCGACTGCGCTCGGCACGACATGCGGTCCGGGGTGACGTGTCTTGGAAGCTGATCCGCCCGGACGCCACGTCGCCCACCGCACAGCGCGGCGGCGCAACCCAGAGCGCAGGGCACGAAGGCAATCTAGGGCGCTTCTGGGTTATCGCAAGTGACCCAATTGCAAAGTCTCCTAACTCTTGTTTTAACAACACATTAATGACAATTTATGGTGTTTCACAATGCATCGAATTGCCAAAATGGCAAGACAGTATCAGCAGTCCGGGCGGGCGGCGGCGAGCGCTCGCGGGCGTGAGCGCGGGGGGCATTCGCGATGGCCGCGTTGGCGCGACATCGAGCCGGGCCCCCCATTCCCACACACGAGGGCCGGGCCATCGCGGCGGCCATGCGGCGTGCGACGGCGCGGCGGGATCGACAGCCGCTCGTCTCAGTGGGTCAGTGTGTCGCCTCGAAAATCGCGGTGCGCGTCTCGCCGCCGAGGTAGCCCGTGCTGAGCGTCCCGATGACGATGACGTGTTCGCGCGGCTTGGGGATTCGCGAACGCGAGAACACGACGATGGTATCGCGACCCTGCACCAGCGTGTACGCCACGCTGCCGCCGATCGGGAACACTTCGGCGACGCGGCCTGCGACGCGCACCTGCTGATCGCCATAGCGTTCGGCGTGTTCCTTCAAGTGCGCCACGCTGATGGTCTTCTCGGCGCGCGGCCAGAACGTCGCGAGCGCCATCCCCAGCAGCAGCAACAGCACCGCGAGTTGCAGACGCTTGTCGGCCTTCATCACATTCGGGAGCTGGGACCACCACGGTAGCGGCACCGTGGGCAGGTCGAACTCCCGTGGCTGCACGACCTCGTGCGGGCGCGCCATGAGGGCGGCCTCATGCGCCTGCTGTTCGGCCCGTTGCGCCGAGACAAGCGCGCGCTCCTCGGCATCGTCCATCGGGAAGTCGCGCGACAACTCGGGCATCGGGCCGCCTGAAGACGCGGTTGGACCCGCGCTGCGACGCATCATCGGCACGCTGCTGGCGCCCGCGTTCCAGGACGGCATCGACGGCGTGGGTGCTACGGGCGGTGGCATTGCTGCCGGGCGCGACAGGGCCGGGGTGCGGAACGGCAGCGCTGGGTGCGAGACCGGGCGGTCCCGGCCCGCCTCGGGGTCGGAGCGGGGCGCCAAGCGCGGCGCTTCGAGCGGGACCGTGGGGCCACGGTCGACGCGGTCACGCTCGGCGATGAGGCCGTCCCCGGATCCGACGAGCCAGTCGACACGCTCGATCGCCGGGCGCGGGGCGTCCGGGTTCGGTTTGTCTTCGGGATCGTACAGCGGGGGATCGAACGGCGCGGGATCGCCCACGGGGCCTCCGTGCTCCGGATGAGAAGGGGTACCGCTGGGTTATCGACCGGCCCGAGCCCGCGCTCCAGCCCGATGGTGGCGCGCGGCAAATCGCCCCTCAGCGCCGTCCCCAGCCGTCCAGCCGCCGGTAGAGCGTGCGCAGCCCCATGCCCAGCATGGCCGCCGCCCTCGGCTTGTCCCCCTGGGTGTGCGCCAGCGTCGCCTCGATCAAACGGCGCTCGGCGGCCTCGAGCGTCATGCCGACGCTCAGTTCGAGCCGGCCAGCAGGTGAGTTCGCGCCCCGCAGCGGGTCGGGCAGGCTGTCGAGGTCGAGTGGCTTCCGGCCGCGCGCAGTGGCCACCATGCCGTCGATGACCGTGCGCAATTCGCGAACGTTGCCGGGCCAGGAGTACTGCGCCAGATGGTCGAGCACACCCGCGGTCACGCCGGGCACACGGCGCTTGTGTTCCTGGTTCGCTGCCCGCACGAGTTCCTCGACCAGCGCCGGCAGGTCCTCCAGCCGTTCGCGTAGTGGCGGCACCTCGATGCGCAACACGCTGAGCCCGGAGTAGAGGTCGGGGTGGAAGCGGGCGCGCCGCACGAGTTCCTCGAGCGGCACATCGCTCGCCGCCACGATGCGGACATCGGCGCGGCGCTCGGTGGCATCGCCGACGCGCTCGAAACGTCCCTGCAGCAGGAAGCGCAACAGGCGCATCTGCAGCGAGTGCGGCAGCCGGTCGATCTCGTCCAGGAACAACGTCCCGCCATCGGCGCGCTCGAGCGCGCCGGATGTGATCACGCCGCCGCGCGCCGATCCGAACAACTCCACCTCGAGCAGGGCCTCGGGTATCGCGCCGCAGCGCACGCGTTCGAGCCGCCGCTCGCGCCGCGCGCTGGCGTGGTGCAGCGCGCGCGCCACCATGCTCTTGCCGGTTCCGGGCTCGCCCTCGAGCGTCACCGCGGCGCGCGTGGTGGCGGCTCGACGCACGACCTCGCGCACGCGTTGGATGGCGCGCGAGCTGCCGGTGAGCCCGCGCAGACCGAACTGGCGTTCGAGCTGGCCCTCCATCTCGGCAACGCGACGGGCGAGCCGTTGATGCTCGAGCCCGAGCCGCAGCGCTGCGAGCAGACGGTCACGGTCGAGTGGTTCGAGCTGGTAGTCCCACGCCCCACGGCGCACGGCCTCGACCGCCAGCGCGCGTGTCCCGGCCGTCGCGATCATGACGGCGCACAGTCCGGCGCGCACGATGGCCTGGTCGAGTACGGCGAGCCCGTCGATGCGGGCCGCACGCGCCTCGCACACCAGTGCTGCGGTGGGATGCGCGAAGGCCTTGATCGCGGCGTCCGTGTCGTGGACGACCAGCGCGTCGTAGCCGTGTTCATCGAGGAACGCAGCCAGTGAACGGCCAGCCGCCGGAGTTCGCGTCACCACGACGACGCGCGCTCGGATCCCGGGTGGCACGGGTCCGGCTAACCGCGCGCGATGGCGGCCAGCGCGCGCGCGGGGCTCGGGATCGATTCGGGATCGTCCATGTCGTCCGGGATCTCGCGCCACAACAACTTGCCGTCCTTGCCCACCACGAACGTCGCGCGCGCGCTGATCGCGCGCTCCGGCAGCAAGATGCCGTAAGCGGCGCTCACTTCGCGCTTCCAGTCCGATAGCAGCGGGAACGACAGCCCGAGCGACCGGGCGAACGCCGCGTTGGCGTGATGGCTGTCGACACTGATGCCGTAGACCACGGCGTCAGCTTGCTCGAACTCGGCCATGTGCTTCTGGTATTCGGGCAGTTCATGGCTGCACACGGGCGAGAACGCCAGCGGGTAGAACACCAGCACCACCGGGCTGTGTCCGAGATGCTCCGACAGCGAATAGAAGCCACCACCCGGACCCCTCAGGTTGAAGTCCGGCGCCATCTGGCCCGGTGCGGGAACGGCCTGGGTCATCATGTCGGGGAGACTCCTGTCGAGGATTCCCTCGCGGGCCCGCCGGGAGGGGCACGCGAGGGAATCGGTTCATGCGCGCGCGCATTCATCATGGCGTGCGGCGCACGGGCCGTCCAGCAGCGTTGAACAGGTTCGGCCGTTCGATGCGCGGCGCACCAGACCTTGCCCAGCGCACGGGCCGGCCGGCACGGCCACGGCGGGCGCGCGAACGGTCAGCGGCGCGCGGTCGCCCGCATGACGTCCTGACTCAGCGCCGCCAGCTCCATGAGCGACCGCACGCCCTTCTCGCGCTCCCAGCGCCCCGCCAACTCGACGAACAAACGCGCCGTGGTACGCGTGTCGCCGAGCGCGCGATGCGCCGTCTCGACGGGCAGCTCGAGGCGCTTGGCGAGCGCGCCCAGCGCGTTGCTCCCAGTGCCGAACAGCCCGCGTGCCAGCCCGAGCGTGTCGATGATGGGATTGATGAGCGGGGGTGCGCCGGCCTCGCGGAATAGCTGCACCAGGAACGGCAGGTCGAACGGCGCGTTGTGGAACACCAGCGGCAGGTCGGCGCAGGACTCGCGCAACCGTTGCCCGACCTCGGCAGGCTTGGGCGCCGTCGCGACCATGTCGTCGCGGATGCCGTGCACGCGCGTCGCGTCGGGCGGGATCGGCCGGCCGGGATCGATGAGCGTAGACCACTCAGCGGCGAGCACGCCGCCGACGATCGCGACGTGCGCGACCTCGACCAGGCGGGCGCCGGCATCCGGGCTCATGCCCGTGGTCTCGGTGTCCACCGCCAGCACGGTGACACCCGCGAGCATGCTCACTTGGCGCCGCCGCTGCGCGCCGAATACGACTCCCACGACACACCGCGGTCCAAGTGGCCATCGCCGATATAGCGCGCGAGCTTCATGAATTTGTCGGCTGGCAGGAAGCCCGGGACGTTCACGAGGTGTTCGCCATTGGCGCGCAGGAAGATCGTCGTCGGATAGCCCGTGACCCCGAAGCCGCTCGCGAGCGTCCGGCTCGTGAGTGCGCGCCCCTGGTAGCTGGCGCGCTCGCGGCCCTCGGCATCCAGCCGCACCATGACGAAGTGCGAGTTCAGGTAGGCGCTGACGTCGGTGCGCGCATAGGTCTCGCGATCCATGCGCTTGCAGAAACCGCACCAGTCCGTGTAGACGTCCACGAGCATGGGCTTCCTGGAGCTCGCCGCCGCCGTGAGCCCATCGTTCCAGCCGCGCCACGCCACACCGGCCGCACCCGCGGGGGCCGCCAGGGAGCACATCAACACGATCGCCACCACGAACCGCATGCCGTCCGCCTCCCGTTCACGCCGGACCACCCAAGCGCCGGCCCGCCCCCGCCGCGCCCTGCTGAAGTCTCGAAGCGCAACGCGGCGACCGTCGCACCAAGTTCACATCCAAGCTTAGCACGCGCGCGCGCGGGCGTTGCGCCCCCGTGGTCCGGTGCGTCGGCCGGCGAACCGGGCGCTCGGGCGCGACCCTACGGATGCACGGTGTGACGCAGCGTTTCGTCGGGGCGCTCGGGATCGAACCAGACGCCACACAGGTTGGGCGTGCCGAACTGCCCCGGGTTCACGACCGGCGTGCGGCCCAGCGCATCACGCCACGAGCCCGAGACGCGCGGCGATTCGTGAATGTGCCCCGACAGCACCAGGCGCGGCTGCTGCGCTTCGATGAAGTCGCGAATCGCGCGCGAGCCGACGTGCTGCCGCGTCGAGATGACGTCGCACGCGGTGTCGCGCGGTGGCGAGTGCAGCATGTAGATCGTGTCGGCGGCGGCCCCGGGCGCGGCGAGCTCGGCGAGCCCCTCGGCGATGGTGGGTGAGCGGCGGTCGGGATCGAAGCGGAACTCGCGGATGCCCTCGTGGCTGGAGAGCCAGCCATGCAAGCGCGCGGGTGTTTCGTCGGCGCCGTCTTCCCAACGCTCCCAGTCCTTGATCGAGAACGGCGTGATCGGCACCCACGACAAACCCGCGACGCGTGTGCCCTGCACCTCGACGGCGCGCGCGTGCAAATTCTGCCACAGCGTGCCGTGATGGCACTCGAGCACGTCCTGGTTGGCCGCCCAGTCATCGTTGCCCATGAGCAGCAACAGCTCCATCCCGGGCACGGCTTCATGCAAGCGGCGCGCGAACTCGACCAGGAAGCCCTCGAGGAAGACGCGCTGGTGCTGCACACCGGCGGCACCGGTGCCATGCGGGGCCAGGTCGCCCCCGAGCAGGACCGCACCGGGGCGGTGCTCCACCACCAGCGACATGACCTGCTCATAGAGTTCGCCCTGACCATGCAGATCGGACGTGAAGAACCACTGGGACACGGGCGCCTCCGCCGGCGGTTGGCCGGTTTCCCCTGCAGGCTACCGAAGGGTTTGCACGTCCTCAACCTTCCGGCGCCCGAAAGGCCACTTCGCGGGTCATTCCCGCTTGCATCGCCGCCAGCCTCTCCCGATACTTTTCCGTCTGCGCTGCCCCTCCCCGCCCCAGCGGAGGCGCTGCCACCCGAGCGGAATCCTCCCGAACCCGGAAGCCCCTCATGCCCAAGCCGTCCCGTGTGATCCTTGCAGCCGGCCTCCTGCTGCTCGGCGCACTCGCCACGCTCCTGCCGCACGCCGCCGGCGCCGCCCGCCCGTCATCGCGTTCGCTGCTCCAGAACCCCGACTTCGAGCGCACGGTTCCGGAGCACCCGTGGATGCCGACCGGTTGGGACACCTCGATGGCGGACCTGCCGACGGTGTTCTTCGGCCGCGATTCATTCTTGGTGCATGGCGGCAAGTGGGCGGTGAGCCTCGCCAACATGAGCACGGCGTTCCCGATGGCCCACAACTGGAGCCAGACACTGCTCGTGGGCCCCGAGACCTGGGGCAAGATGGCATCGTTCAAGGTCTGGACGCGCAGCAACGGCCTCGAGGGCCGCGCCTACCTCGTGGTGCAGGCCTACAACGACACCGCCTCGCGCATGGGCAAGATCTGGGGTGTCGACCACGACGAGGCGCTGAAGCGCCTCGGCATCAACAAGATCGACGACCCGCTGCTGGACCTGGGCTGGAAGCGCACGCAGTTCGACGATCCGCTCACCGAGTGGGTGCCGCGCGAGGCGCGCGCTTACATCCCGGCCGGCACCAACGTGCTGTTCACGCGCCTCGGGCTCATGGGTACGGGGCAGGTGCTCTTCGACGACGCTTCGCTGACGTTCGAGCCGGCGCCGGCGGCGACCAAGCCACCCAAGGGCGAGAATCTGTTCGCCGAACCCGGCTTCGAGGAACATGGCCTGGCGTGGGACATCGCCATCCCGCCGTACGAGGGCGCCAAGGTCGTCATCGATTCGACCGTGGCGCACTCGGGACGCTCAAGTCTCAAGATCGCGGACTTCCACGACGGACTGGTCGAGGCGCGCATCGGAGCCGGACAGCCGCTCGAGGGCCGTCGACTGCGCGGCATGCGCGTGCGTCTTAGTGGCTGGTTCAAGGGCGATTCGCTCGAAGGCTCGTGCCTCGTGAAACTCTATGCGCAGGGGATGCGCACGCGCGTCAAGCAATCCCCCGGTGCCGAACTGTTGTCGGGAACGTGGGACTGGAAGCAGATCGCCATCGAGCTCGATATCCCGGAGGACGCCGAACTGGTGTGGGCGAACCTGCTCGCACTCGCGCCGGCACGCGGCACGGTATGGATCGACGATGCCCGAGTCGAAGTCGTGGGCCCGGCCGCCACGCCACCCGCAGCTGCGAAAGTCGCGACCAAGAAGGCGGCGGCGAAGCGCTAGCCAACAATGCAGTTGCAGTTCGGCTCTTGACACTCCCCGGGCCCGGACACACAATTCGATCAGCAGCTGGGCAGGAAGACCTCCTTGGCAGGGAGCTTCCCACCCGCTCCGAGATCCCGTCGCTGCACGGGACCTGTCGCAAAGCCGAAGCGCGCTATTCACGAGCGAGGTGATCGCGCCACGCCACGAGACCGCGAGGAGTTGGGAGCTGTGGGGTACTCGATTCACCAGCCCTGGGTGAAGCCCTCTCGAGTGCCAGTAGAGGCCCCCCCTCTATTTGTCGTACACGCGCGTCCCTCACGTGCGTCAGTGCCGCTCGGGATCCCGCGGTGTCGTCTTCACGCGCGCGGCCATGACTTCCGGTGTCGCAATCGGCTCTGGTCTTTCGCCGCGAACGCGGTCAGAATCGCGGCCTCCCGATGGTGGGCATGGGGTCGGTGCGCGCCCGCCCGCTTGCCGACCGAGACCGCCGGAGTGATTCCACATGGCCGCCGCCATCACCGCCGCCCGCGCCACCTCATCTGAAGAGAAGCACCCGCCGGGACTCTATGTCCTGTTCGCCACCGAGATGTGGGAGCGCTTCAGCTTCTACACGATGCTGGCGATGTTCACGCTTTACCTGCGCGACACGACAGGTCAGGGCTTCGGCTGGACGAGCGACCGGGCCACGGGTCTCTACGCCAACTACCTGATGTGCGTGTACGCCAGCCCGCTCATCGGCGGCTGGCTCGCCGACCGGGGCCTGGGCTACCGCCGCTCGGTCATGATCGGCGGCCTGTTCTTCATGGCCGGTCACCTGTTGCTGTCGTTCCGTTCGCTCCCCGTCGTCTACGCCGCACTGGCGTGCCTCGTGGTCGGCAACGGCTTCTTCAAGCCCAACGTCTCGGCCATGGTCGGCAACCTGTATCCCGAAGGCAGCCGCCTCAAGGACCGCGCGTACAACATCTTCTACATGGGCATCAACGTCGGCGCATTCCTGGCCCCGCTGGTCGCGGAATTCGTGAAGAGCCGCTTCGGGTTCCATCCCGCATTCGCGGTCGCGGCCGCGGGCATGGCGATCTCGGTGTTCATCCTGTGGCGCTTCCAGAGCCACGTCCGGCATGCCGACCACAACACCGCCCGAGCCGCCGCGACCACTCCGCAGGCCATCGATTCGGTGCCCGATGCTCGCCGCATCGGCGCGCTCATCGTCATCTATCTGATCGTCATCGTGTTCTGGATGGTGTTCCACCAGAACGGCTCGACGCTGACGTACTGGGCCAACGAGAACACCGCTTGGAAGGTCACCGGCATCATCTCGAACGCCATCAACCCGGGCTGGGTCCTGCTGTTGACGCTGCCGCTGGTGGCGTTCTGGCGCTGGCTGGACCGCAGGGGCCGCGAACCCTCGACGCCGGTCAAGATGGTGTTCGGGATGTGCGCCACATCGCTGGCGTTCATCGTGCTGTTCTTCGCCGCCAAGCATGGCGAGGGCATGGCGGCGGCCGGCGACCCGTACGGCTATCGCGTCTCGCCACTATGGTTGCTCGGAGCCTACGGCGTGCTCACGCTGGGCGAGCTCATGCTGTCGCCCATGGGGCTGGCGCTGGTGTCCAAGGTCGCGCCGCAGCGCCACCGCGGCATCATGATGGGCGGCTGGTTCGTGGCCACGGCCATCGGCAACAAGCTCACGCAGATCGGTGCGCTGTGGGACGACATGCCGCACTCCGCCTTCTGGCTGCTGCTCGCCGGTGCGGCCGCGGTCATGGCCGTCGTGCTGTTGTTGCTGCTCAAGCCGCTCAAGCGCGCGATGCCGGGCATCTAGCCCGCCCTCATTAGGACCCCATGGCCCGGGAGCGCTGGCCGCAGGCTCATGCACGGGTCGGGCTCGTCGCGCTCAGTCCCAGCGGCGTGAGCGCAGGAACAGCCACGTCAACAGTGAGGTCGCCGCCATCAAGCCGAGTGCATACCACTCACTGTGCGGCCACTGGTATTCCGGCAGCGGGAAGTTCATGCCGTAGTAGCTCGTCACCACCGTGAGCGGCAGGCCGATGGTGGCGATCACGGTGAGCCGCTTGATGACCTCGTTCATGCGGTTCGAGACCGCGGACAGGTGCAGTTCCAGCACCGACGCGCTCTCGTCGCGGAACGAGTCGAGCAGGTCCGAGACGCGCGCCAGCCGGTCGTAGACGTCACGCAGGTACGGGCGCAGTTCGGCCGGCACGGTGCGCAACTCGTCCCGCGTCAGCGACATCAGGGTGTCGCGCTGTGGCCCGACGATGCGGCGCAGCCCCCCGATGCCGCGTTTGATGCGCAGGATGCGGGCGTGCATGCCCACGCTCGTGTCGCTGAAGACGTCTTCCTCGAGCTGGTCGACGTCCTCGGCCAGCCGGTCGACGAGCGGCAAGTAGTGGTCGACCAGGACGTCCAGCAGGTAGTGCATGAGATACGCCGGGCCCTTGGCCAGCAGCGCCGGCCGCTTGGGCAGCGTGGCGTTGGCGGCTGCCACCGAGCGCGTCGCGATGTCGTGGTAGGTCACGATCCAGTGCTCGCCGAGCACGATGTCGACCTCGCGCAACGTCGGACGGTCCTCGCTGTTCTCCCAGCGCGCCGAATGAACCACCACGTACACGTAATCGCCGTAGTCGTCGAGCTTGGGCCGGTTGACCTGCATGACGAGGTCCTCGACCACCAGTGGGTGCACGCCGCACGGCGCCAGCGCTTCGCGAACCACGGCCTCGTCGTCGCCCTCGAAGTCGATCCAGGCGTTTCCCGAGCGCTCGCGCACCACGCGATGGGCGTCGTCGAGCGTGCCCGTCCGGGCGCCTTGCGCGTCGGCGATCCAGACGCGGATCATCGCTGCACTCCACGCTTGGCCACGGCCAGCGCCAGTCGGCTCGTGGTGGTGTGGATGCGCACCGTGTCCTCGAGCTTACGCGCATAACCGCCACCGAGCGTCGTCGCGACCGGGATGCCGCGTTCCGTGCAGCCTTCGATCACGGCACGGTCGCGCGCCTCGAGACCCGCGAATGTCAGCGACAGGCCGCCCAACTGGTCGTCTTGGTAGGGATCCGCGCCGGCTTGGTACAGGACGAGGTCGGGCGCGAACGCCCAGACACGGTCGAGCGCGGGCGACAGTGCCGCCAGGTAGCCGCTGTCATCCGTACCGTCGTCGAGCCCGACATCGAGATCGCTGTGTGCCTTGACGGCGGGATAGTTGTTCTCCTGATGCACGGACAGCGTGAACACGGCCGGATCGTTCGCGAAGATCTCCGCGGTGCCGTTGCCCTGATGCACGTCCAGGTCCACTACGGCGATGCGACGCACCGCCCCCTCGGCCAACAGGACGCGCGCGGCGACCGCAAGGTCGTTGATGTAGCAGAAGCCCTCGGCGTGGTCCGCGAACGCATGATGCAGTCCGCCACCGATGTGCGCGGCCGCACCATGGCGCAGCGCGAGCCGGCCCGCCTCGGTGGTGCCGGACGCCCCGAGCGCGAACGCCTCGACGATGTCGCGGGTCAGCGGCAGCTCGCTGTACTGCGTGCGTGGCGTCCAGCGCAGGGCATCCAGGTCGTCCAGGTAGGCCTCGTCGTGCGCCGATGCGAGCAGCGCGCGCGTCACCGGCGGCGGCTCGAGCCCCTCGCTGCCGGGAAGCTCGCCGGAGGCGATCAGGGCCGCGACAACGCCCGCGTACTTGGCGGTCGGGAACACGTGCGCTCCGATGTCACAGGCGTAGCGGGGCGACCATACGGCGGCATGGCGTTCGGGCATGGACGCAGGGTGCCACTGTTCGCCGCGGCATGGCAATTCCGACACCCGCGGCCGCGCAGGCCCGGGGCCCCGGGACCGGGGCCCGAGGAACGTGAACCCTGGACGGACCCGAGAAGCGCGCGCCGATGCTCGCTCGTCCTTTATTGCCCGGCACTGCGCCGGGGCCGGACGGTGTCGCGTTGAGGTCAGGAGTCACGGGGGCGGTACGGTCATGGACGCCGATTCCGGTACAATCTTCCGCGACCATGGCCCCGGTACCCGAGAATCCCGCCCACGCGTTCCACGCGCTCTCGGCACGGCTGCTTGCCCGCCGCTTCGCCGCGCTGGGCCTGCGGCTGTGGTTCGTGCTCGCAGTGCTCGTGCTGTGCGTGGGCGCGTTCACGTATTGGCAGGTGCGCGTGCCCTTGGACGGCGTCACGCGCCACGCCGGTGTGATGGCCGCAACAGGCAGGCTGGCATTGGTGCTCGCCGGCTGCGCACTCGCGGGCGCGCTGCTCGCCGCGTCACGCCAGACCGCGATCGCCGAGCATCCGCCGGGACCGGAATGGCTGGCGCTACCGGTGCCGCCCGCCGAAGTCGAACGCCATCTGGCGCGCGAGGCGCGACTGCCGGCGCTGGCGGTGTTCACGCCCGCGGCTGCGGCCTGGCTCGCCGGCGCCGGACTGTTGCCGGCGGTTCACCTGGCGGCACTCGCGCTGGCGTTCCCGGTCGCGTGGTGGCTGCTGACGCGTGCCGCGTGTTTCCTCGCATTGCGCCGCGCGGCGCGCGCCAGCGGACCGGCACGCGCGCTACCGGCTTCGACGCGCGCGCTGGTGACCGCGCGCCGCCCCGCACCGACAGCACGCGTCGCGCGGGCGCGCTTCCGCACGGAATCACGCTGGCGCGCGCTCGCACGCCTCGACCGCACGGTGTCGTTGCGCGCCGGCTCCCCGCGAGCGCGCTTGGGGCTGGCGCTGCTCGCACTCGTGGCGAGTATCGGCGTGTGGTTCGTGTCGCATCGCGATCCGCTCGAGAGCCGGGCGCTGTCGTTCGCGGGATTCATCATGGCCTGTGCGGCGCTCGGCGCGTGGGCCGCCTGGCGGGCCGCGGGTGATCCGGCGCCAGCCATCCGGCCGCTGCCGATTGCGCTCGGTGACGCCTGGCGGGCACGCGCACTGCCGCTGTTCGTGATGCTCGGGCTGACGTTGGTGCTGCAGGCCTGTGTCGCGCTGCCGCTGCCGGCGATGGCGCGCGCCGGACTGGTGATCACGTGGCTCGTTCCGGGCCTGCTCGTCACGCTCCTCGGCCTGCACCTCGGGCTCTCGCTCCCGGGCAACCCGGGCGCCGCCGAGCAGTTGTTCTACGGCTGGCTCGGCGTTGGCGTCATCTCGTCGCTCGCGATTCCGCTGTTCGGCTGGGGCATGCTGATCGCCGCGTTCGTGTTCACCACACGCCGTGTGCGGCGCTGGTACACACCGGAGGTGAGCTGATGCTCGAGGTTCGTGCGCTGTGCCGGCGCTATGCCGGACGCGTCGCGCTCGCGGGCGTGTCGCTGGACGCCGGACGCGGCGAGATCGTCGGCCTGCTGGGTGCGAACGGCGCCGGCAAGAGCACGCTGCTGCGCACCGTGGCGGGCCTGCAGCCTCCCGACAGCGGGACCGTGCTCATCAACGGCCATGACGTCTGGTCGCAGCCGCTCGCCGCCAAACGCGCGCTGGGTTATGCGGCGGAGGAACCGGCGTTCCACGACGAGTTGTCGGCGCGCGAGTACCTGGCATTCGTGGCGGCCGTGCGCGGGCTCGAGCCGGTCGCGGCGCACGATCGCGCGCTCACGCTGGCGCATGCCTTCGAGCTCGGCGAGCGCCTGGACGAACCCGTGCATGGGTTCTCGCACGGCATGCGGAAGAAGCTGTCCTTCATGGCAGCGGTGCTGCATCGCCCCGCCGTCTTGTTGTGCGACGAGGCGCTCGAGGGCTTCGACGCCCCCTCGGCGCTCGCGGCCAAGAGCGAGCTGCGTGCGCTGGCCGCCGCCGGAAGCGCGATCCTGTTCTCGAGCCATGTCACCGAGACCGTCGAACGGCTGTGTGGCCGCGTCGTGCTGCTGCATGACGGCCGTGTCGCTCGCGAGCTTACCCGCGCCGAATGGGGCGCCGGTGACGACCTGCATTCCCCGCTGGAGCGCGTCTTCCTGGACCTGCTCCGCCCGAATCCCACGGAGGCCGTTCGATGACCGGACACGGCTTGGCTGCTCCCCACCGGGTCGCGTCAGCGCTGGTCTCAGCCTCGCGGCCCACGCCATGGCGGTGCGCGCTGTTGGGGTTGGTTGTCCTCGCGCTCCTCGCGCTCTCGCTCGCGGTGCCTGCCGCGGTGCGCGCCGGACTGATCCCCGTGCCGCCACAAGTGCTGGCGATGTGGAACGGCAAGGACGGCGCAAGCGTGCGCGCCCAACTGCACCACATCGCCGCCGGCGGTGACGCGCCCGGCGTGACCGCCGCCCAGAAGCTCGATGCCGGCGAGTCGGCCTACTGGCTCGGCGTCCAGGCCATGCGCGCGGGGCGACCCGACAGCGCGTTGGCCATGTACCGGCGTGCGGTCGCGCTGCGGGGCGACTTCGATGAGGGCTTCGCGCTCATCGACATGCTCGCACGAAGCGGACGGCCTGCCGACCTCGCCGAGGCGCGTTCGCTCGCCGAGACACTGGCGATGCAGTCCAATATGTCCGACAGCAAGCGTGCGCCCGAGGCCCATGCGCGGCTGGCGTGGGTACTGCACAAGCTCGATCGTTCGGCGGAGGCCGCGGGCGAACTGCGCGACCATGCACTCGAGCTTTACCGCCGCTCGGCCTGGACGCGGCGGTTCTTCGAGATCCAGCGTGCCGGCGGCGACGACGCCAACGCCTGGCGCGCGCTGGTGTTGTTGTCCGTGCGGGCGCGACGCCAGGACGCCGTCGTCGAGACGCAACTGGTCCACCTCCAGCACCAGCTGCGCTACAACGACGACCGCCGGCAGATCGCGGTCAGCATCATCCTCGACCGTGTGCTGCAGGAAGAGCGTGCGTTCGCACAGTCGTTGGGCGGCGAGATCGAGACCGTGTGCGCCAAGGACGGCTTCCCGCTCCAGGTGTTCACGTTCGCGGCCGCAAGGGACAGTGTACGCCGCGCGCCAGTGCTGTTCGTGCCCGCCGCCACCGACACCGTTGCCGCAGTCGATTCACTCGTGCTGGCGCTGACGCGCGCCGGTCACCCGGTTGCGATCCTGTCGCCACGTGGGACGCTGGGTTCCGTGGCCCCTGCCGCGTGGGGCAGTGACGCCTGGTTCGGCCGTGAGGCGGCGTTCATGAGCACGACGATCGCCGACGCCGGATTCGTCCTGGACGTGCTCGCGAAGCGCCCTGCTTTCGCCTCTCGTGGCTGGGTCGTCGGGGCCGTGGGCGACCGTGCGCCCATCACGCTCGAGCTTGCACGCGCGCGACGAAACACTCCGGCGCTGCTGTTGGTGGCACCAAGGCTGCCGCTGGTGGAGATCGCGGAGTTCCGGGCGCGATTGCGCGCGTCCGGCGTGCGGACGTTCGTGCAGGTGGCCCCCGAAGAGCAGGATGCGCTCGAGTTGGCCGATCTGCTCGCACGCGACACGAAACCAGGTCAGGTGCGCGTGGTCGATTCCGGGCTCGCGGGGCGCGGTGCGGCGATCTTCCGGGGTGACGCCAGGGTGACGCGGCGGCTGCTGGCGTGGCTCGAGGACGACCGCAAGAAGTGACATAGCCCCATCCATCCGTATCTTCGCGGCGGACAGCAATCCCCTGCCGCGTTCGCGGAGCATCAACTCCCGTGGTCGAGGAGGTCGTCTGGCGTCCCGTTCGTCCCATGGCGGTCGCGCTGCTGCCGGGCGCAAACACGTTGGGTCTGCGGCAGCGCTGCGCGCAGATGCCGCGGATCACGGCTTCGTGCGCGACCGACTCTGGCCGCTCGGCGTCCTGCTCGCGTTCGCGCTCGCCGCACACGTCCTGTTCAGTCCGCTGGGCTTCAATCTCACGGATGACGGGTTCGTGCTCGCCCAGAGCCGCCGCCTGCTCGCGGGCGAGATCCCGCATCGCGACTTCATCTCGATCCGACCCGTTGGCAGCGCCC
>JANMAX010000031.1:0-9417 GCA_031360075.1 bacterium
CAAGACCGGGCTCAAGACCGAGCACAAGACCGCACTCAAGACCGAGCACAAGGCGACGCGGCGGTCGCGGCCAATTGAATCCCGCAACAACGAGTGTCCCATCCCGAGTGCCCAAGGAGGAACCTGTGAACGGCGATCCGCGTCCCATCGGCGTGTTCGATTCGGGCATCGGCGGACTCACCACCGTGCGCGAGTTGTACCAGCGCCTGCCGGGTGAATCGGTCGTGTACTTCGGCGACACCGCGCGCCTGCCGTGGGGCAACAAGTCCAGGGACACCGTGACGCGCTTCTCGGTCGAGATCGCGTCGTTCCTGGTGCGCCAGCACGTCAAGTGCGTGGTGGTGGCGTGCAACACCGCCTCGAGTCATGCGCTCGAGACGCTGCGCGAGCGCTTCGGCGTGCCGGTGATCGGCGTCATCGAGCCCGCCGCACGTGCCGCCGTGGCGCGGAGTCCCGGCGGCCGCATTGGCGTCGTGGGCACGCTCGCGACCGTCGGCAGCAACTCCTACGCCGACGCCATCGCGCGGCTGGCGCCCAAGGCCAGCGTGCAGCAACGCGCCTGTCCGCTGTTCGTGCCGTTGGTGGAGGAAGGCTGGCTCGATCACACCGTGACGCGGTTGGTGGCCGAGGAGTATCTCCACGAGCTGAAGGCCGCTGGCCTCGAGAGCCTGATCCTCGGCTGTACGCACTACCCGCTGCTGGCGCCGCTGTTGCAGTCCTACATGGGCAGCGGCGTGAAGCTGATCGACTCCGGCGCCGAGGCCGCGCTCGCCACCGCGGACCTGCTCGCCGAGCGCGGGCTGCTCGCACCCGCCGGAGGGGCGCCACCGTCGCACCAGTTCTACTTGTCCGACGAGCCGCGCCGCCGCAGTTTCGCGCACGTCGCGGAATCGTTCCTCGGCACCACGCTGCCCGCGGTGAGCGTGGTGGACCAGACCGACCTGCCGTGGTTCGAACGCACGCACGGCGCTTGAGCGTGGTACGCGGTGCGCAGTGCGCAATCCCCCAAAAACAGGAGTGAACTTGTGACCCGCAAGCCCGGGCCGATTCGCGAAGCCGAAGCACGCATGCCGGAAGCCGCCGAGTTCAAGCGCCACGACGGCCGCGACGCGCGCCATGCGCGCGCGTTCAAGGTCGAGCGCGGGGTCTCGACGCACGCCGAGGGCTCGGCGCTGATCTCGATGGGCCGGACCAAGGTGCTGTGCACGGCTTCGGTGGAGGATCGGGTGCCCGGCTGGATGCGCAACTCGGGCCGCGGCTGGGTCACCGCCGAGTACGCCATGCTGCCGCGCGCCACCGGCGACCGCACGCCGCGCACGAGCCAGACGGGCGGACGATCGCAGGAGATCCAGCGCCTGATCGGGCGCTCGCTGCGCGCCGTGACCGACATGAGCAAGTTCGGCGAGCGCACCATCACGCTGGATTGCGACGTGCTCGAAGCCGACGGCGGCACGCGCACCGCGGCGATCAACGGCGCGATGATCGCGCTGCACGACGCGCTGGTGTGGCTGTCCAACAAGAACCAGCTCGCGGGCCCGCCGCTGCTCGACTCCGTGGCCGCCATCTCGGTGGGCATCGTGCAGGGCAACGTCTGTCTGGACCTGGACTACATCGAGGACTCGGGCGCGGACGTCGACATGAACGTCGTCATGACCGGCAAGGGCCGCTTCATCGAGATTCAGGGCACCGGTGAGAAGACGACGTTCGACGACGCCCAGATGAAGGACCTGATCCGCGTCGCCAAAGCCGGCATCAAGCGCATCACGACGCAGCAGTTGAAGCTCATGGGCGGCTCGGGCTTGCTGCCGCAGTGACGCACGACGCAGCGAAGCCCGCCGGCCCGCGGCCGCAGGCTGGCGCACAGTCCGAGCCGCGGCCGGATGCCGCCGCCCCGGGCCATGCGCGGCCGGAGGCCGCCGCACAGTCCCAGCCGCGGCCGCAGGCCGAGCGCTTCATAATGGCCACATTCAACCGGCACAAAGCCGCCGAGTTGCACGCTCTGCTCGCGCTGCCGGGCGTCACGCTGGTGCCGCTGGCGGACTGGCCGGCGGCCGAGTCGCCCGACGAGACCGGCACGACGCTGCTCGCCAACGCGCTCATCAAGGCGCGCTACGCGGCCGCACTCACCGGGCTGCC
This sequence comes from bacterium, assembly GCA_031360075.1. Classification (GTDB taxonomy): domain Bacteria; phylum Eisenbacteria; class RBG-16-71-46; order RBG-16-71-46; family RBG-16-71-46; genus JAIOPA01. Next base: position 2,137 of record JANMAX010000031.1, read on the forward strand.
GGCGATCGCCGACGACACCGGGCTCGAGGTCGACGCGCTCGGCGGCGAGCCCGGCGTGTTCGCCGCGCGCTACGCCGGCGCGAACGCCAGCTACGCCGACAACGTCGCCAAGCTGTTGCGCGAGCTCGCCGGCGTGCCCATCGCGCAGCGCACCGCGCGCTTTCGCACCGCGTGCGTGGCGGTGTGGCCCGACGGGCGTGAGCTGCATGCCGACGGCGTGCTCGAGGGTGTCATCATCGAGTCGCAGCGCGGCACGAACGGCTTCGGCTACGACCCGGTGTTCATGCCCGTGGGCGACGTGCGCTCGGTCTCCGAACTCACGGACGCCGAGAAGAACGCGAACTCGCATCGCGCGCGCGCGGTGAAGGCGCTGGCGGCAAAGCTGACGGCGGCAGGCGGGGAGTAGCGGCAGGCGGCCGTACAGGCCGGGGAACCTACTCTCCGCCCAGCTTGTGCACGCGCAGCGTGTTCGTGCTGCCCGCGGTGCCCGGCGGTGTGCCGGCCACGATGATCACGAAGTCGCCGGGCCGGCCGCGGCCCAGGTCGAGCAGGGCCTTGTCGGCCAGCGTCACCATCTCGTCGGTGTGGTGCACCATCGGCACGACGAACGTCTCGGTGCCCCACAGGAGTGCCAGCTGGCTGCGCACTTCGGGACGCGACGTGAACGCCAGCAGCGGGATGCCGTGGCGATGCACCGCCATGTGGCGCGCGGTCGCACCCGTCTCGGTGAACGCCACCAGTGCCACCGCGTGCAGGTCCTCGGCGATGCGCACGGCGTTGAGCGCGATGGCCTCCGGGCGCGTCTCGGGGCGGCGGCGCAGCCCGGCGTGATTGTGGAAGCCCTGGGACTCGGCGGCCATGATGATGCGCGCCATGGTCTCGACCGAACCGATGGGGTAGGCCCCGACGCTCGTCTCGCCCGACAACATGAGCGCGTCGGCGCCGTCCAGCACGGCGTTCGCGACGTCGGAAGCCTCGGCGCGCGTCGGGTGCGAGGCGTGGATCATCGAGTCCAGCATCTGCGTGGCCACGATCACCGGCTTGCCGTGTTCGCGCGCCAGGCGCACGCAGCGCTTCTGCACCAGCGGCACTTGTTCCAGCGGAATCTCCACGCCCAGATCGCCGCGTGCCACCATGAGGCCGTCGAACGCGCGCACGATCGGGCCCAACCGGTCCACGGCCTCGGGCTTCTCGATCTTGGCGATCACGGGCAGCCGCGCGCCGCACTCGTCCATGACGGCGTGCACGTCGGCCAGGTCCGAGGGGTCGCGCACGAACGACAGCGCGATCATGTCGACGCGCAGGCCCAGCGCGAAGCGCAGGTCCTCGCGGTCCTTCTCGCTCATGCTCGGCGCGCTGACGCGCACGCCGGGCAGGTTGATGCCCTTGTGGTTCGAGACCGTGCCGCCCTCGAGGACCGTACACGTGACGCGCACGCCGTCGGTCTCCTCCACGCGCAGGCTGACGCGGCCGTCGTCGATCAGCACGCTGGCGCCGGGTGTGAGGTCGGTCGCGAGTGCCTGGTACGTGGTGCCGGCGAGCTTCGCGGTGCCATCGGGGCAGGGCTCGGTGGTGATCACGAACGTCGCACCGTTCTCGAGCAGCGCGCTGCCGCCCGCGAACGTGCCCAAGCGGATCTTCGGACCCTGCAAGTCCACCAGCAGTGCCACCGCGCGGCCGGCGGCGTCACTGGCGGCGCGCACTTCGCGATAGACCGCGGCGTGGTCGGCGCGTGAGCCGTGCGAGAAGTTCAAGCGGGCGACATCCATGCCCGCGGCGACCAACTGGCGCACCATGTCGGGCGACGACGTGGCGGGGCCCAGAGTGCACACGATCTTGGCGCGACGCTTCATGCTCCTCCTTGAGAGGTGGTCTGGGAGTTCCGCGACCTCCGGCCGCGGGGGCGCCCCGGGTCTCGGGACGCTCGGGGTTCTCGGGACGCTCGGGGTTCTCGGGGCTCGCGCTGGTCCCGGGGGCACGATGTGGCAGCGGCGTGGCAGCTGTCGGTGGTGTGCAGCCGGGGTTCGGGTGTGCGCGGCCTCCGGCCGCCGGCTGAGACTTGCTCGAGATCAAGAGAAGTATGGGGTGGATGACGGGGCTCGAACCCGCGACCCTCGGGACCACAACCCGATGCTCTGCCAGCTGAGCTACATCCACCACCAACTCTTGACCCGGGCTGCCGTGCGGCACATGGCGCGCCTGGCGGGGCTCGAACCCACGACCTACGGATTAGAAATCCGTTGCTCTATCCAGCTGAGCTACAGGCGCAAAACCGAAGTGCCCCCGCAGACGCGAAGTCGAGCTCGCGCGGACGGGAACCCCCACCACGGCCCGCCGGAAACGTCCCCGGGCGCGCCTACTGCGTGCACGAGAACGACCCCGGCGCGGGCCAGCCGTCCGCAGCCGGTGGGATGCTGGTCGGGGCGAGAGGATTTGAACCTCCGACTCCCTGGTCCCAAACCAGGTGCGCTACCGGGCTGCGCCACGCCCCGACGAATCTGGGTGGCGAATCGGCCGCGGAGAATAGGCGGCACGTCGGGGGCGCGTCAAACGCCTGCGAAATCGTCAGGTGGGTGGCCACGAGCGGCGCTCAGCGGCAGGGGTACGCGACTCACTCGGGCGCCCGCCGCTCGGACGGGCTCGGGTGGCAAGGGGTCCTCTGCAGGGGCTTTCGGCGGACCCCTGAAACCACTATGCTGGCGGAGTCACTTATGTCTTTGGCCCCCGCGTTCACGGGGCCCCCATTCCCAAGGAGCACCACATGAGTCTCAACAGAGTGATCCTGCTCGGCCGCCTCGGCCGCGATCCCGAGGTGCGCTACACCCAGAGCCAGCTCACGGTCGCCACGCTCAATCTGGCCACCGACGAGCGCCGTCCCGACGGCAATGGCGGCTGGAAGAACGAGACCGAGTGGCATCGCGTCGTGCTGTTCGGCAAGCAGGCCGACCTCGCCAAGCAGTACCTCGCCAAGGGTCGCGAGGTCTTGATCGAAGGCTCGCTGCGCACACGGCAGTGGCAGGACAAGGAAGGCCAGAAGCGCTTCACCACCGAGATCGTCGCGCAGAACATGCGCTTCGTCGGCGGCAAGGGCGGTTCGGGCGGCGGTCCCAGCGCGGGCGGCGAGTCCGGCTTCCAGCGCGGGGGTGACGAGCAGACCGCACCGGTCGGAGCGGATGACTTCGCGGAGTTCGGCGGCAGCGGCGCCGACGACAGCGACATCCCGTTCTGAGTCTTCGCGGTTCCTACCGCATCAGAAGCAGCGGGTGCTGTGCTGGGGCTATTCAGTGTGGCACCCGTGTCTCAGCAGCACGGCAGCTCGTCGGTCAGGTCGCAGGCGGGGATCCCGCCTCGCGGCCGTGCCGCAAGCGGCCGGGTCACACGCAACACCGAGCGTGGCTCCCATCCAGCCACGCGACCCGTTTGGGGGCGTACAGGTCTCGACGGGGGGACAGAAACAGCAGAGCGCAGGCCGGGGGCCCGTTGCCTCGTCAAAAATGCGGGAACATCACATCTGCCAACACGCAGATGGCTCTCGCTGCCTAATTAGGCAGTGACGCCTTACCGGACCCCGCCTGTGGGGGCTGGGCCAAGGCGCCATACAAACGCAGGCTGGTCCGAAGCCCCGCCCGAGGGCCGAAGACGAGAGGTTGTAGGGCTGGTGCGCAGAGATCCCGCCGACCGGAGCGACGCGCGCGAGAAAGCAACAGAATCGGTCGGATAAGCCTGTAGTGCTCTCTGCGGAAGACCTTTCGGACGCGGGTTCGATTCCCGCCGCCTCCACCAATAGATCGAACGAGCGGCCGGGTTCCTTCGGGAGCCCGGCCGTTTCGTGGCTGCGCCCTCATGCGGCAGACCGGGTCCAGTGCCGCCCGTGCCGCGCCGACGGTTCACGCCCGGGGGCCCATGCGTCGCTTCATCGCGTCGTGCTTATGTCCAGCATGCCGGCAGCGGCCGATCAGCGGATTGCGGTCACGCTGCGGACGGGTCAGCGCCCCGGTGGCATGGCCTGCCCGCCGGCCGGCGCGCCCGGGCTCCCGTTGGCGAAGTAGCGTTTCCGGAACCACAGCGCCACGTTCACGAGTGCGATCAGAGCGGGCACTTCGACCAGTGGTCCGATGACGGCCGCGAACGCCGCGCCGTGACCGATGCCGAACGTCGCCACGGCCACCGCGATCGCGAGCTCGAAGTTGTTCGAGGCGGCCGTGAACGACAGCGTCGCCGACTGCGGGTAGTCGGCCCCGACGGCGCGGCTCATGAAGAACGACACGACGAACATGACCACGAAGTACACGAGCAGCGGGATCGCGATGCGCACCACGTCGAGCGGCAGTTGCACGATGGTCTCGCCCTTGAGCGAGAACATCACCACGATCGTGAACAGCAGCGCGACGAGCGTGACCGGGCTGATGGCCGGGATGAAGCGCTGCTCGTACCAGTCCCGGCTCCTGAGCGCAATCAGTGCGAAGCGCGACAGGATCCCGGCCAGGAACGGGATGCCCAGGTAGATGAAGACGCTGCGTGCGATCTCGCCCATCGTGATGTGGACGACGATGCCCTGGAGGCCGAACCAACCGGGCGCGAGCGTGATGAACACGTAGGCGTAGACCGGGAAGCACAGCACCTGGAACACCGAGTTGAGCGCCACCAGCCCGGCGCAGTACTCGCGATCGCCCTGCGCAAGGTCGTTCCAGACGATCACCATGGCGATGCAGCGCGCCAGGCCGATCAGGATGAGCCCGACCATGTACTCGGGCCGGTCGCGCAGGAACAGCAGCGCGAGCGAGAACATGAGCGCCGGTCCGATCACCCAGTTCTGCAGCAATGACAGCGCGAGCACGCGGCCGTTCTTGAACACACGGCCCATCTCCTCGTAGCGCACCCTGGCCAGTGGCGGGTACATCATGAGGATGAGCCCGATGGCGATGGGCACCGACGTGGTGCCGGAGTTGAAGCGGTTGATGAACGGCACGACCGGCGGGAACAGCCAGCCGCCGGCGACACCCACCGCCATGGCGATGAAGATCCACAGCGTCAGGTGGCGGTCGAGGAACGACAGCCGCCGGGCCACTCCCGGCGCCGCGATCCGGCGCGCCGGCGGCGTCATGGCCACAGCTCCGTGTCGGGCGTGGCGGGAGCAAGCGCCACGACGAGCAGCCCGCCGACCAGCCGCTCGATCTGGTCGCGGATGGCCCGGAAGCCGTCGTCGGGAAGCCGCTTGGGATCCTGCAGATCCCAGTCGAGCCGGTGCACCGCGGGCAAGCTCGGACAGGCATCGCCGCATCCCATGGTCACGATCCAGTCCCACTTCACGTCCGGCAGTTCGTCCAGCCCCTTGGAGCGCTGAACGGTCAGGTCGATGTCCTTCTCCTTCATTAATTGGATCGCCCGCGGGTGGATCTGCCCCGAAGGGCGGGAGCCGGCGCTGAACGCCGCGACGCGACCACGGCCCAGCGTGCGGGCGAAGCCCTCGGCCATCTGCGAACGGTTGGAGTTCTCGATGCAGACGAACAGCACGTGCGGGGGCTGCTCAGCCATGGCTACGGTCCTTTCGCGGCTGACGGCGGTGGATCGGTGGTGCCGGCATGGGAACCTTCGAAGCAGGAAGCGCACAGAGTTCGGTGAGCGGGATCATCTTGATCTCGCGCAGGCGCTTGCGGTCGGCGATCACGGCCGGGGCCCGCTCGAGCGCGCCATGCAGCAGATCGAGCACCGGCTTCGCATGGGGATTGCGGGATTCGCCGGTCAGCGCGTATTCGATCCACTTGCCGGCTCGGCGGTCCTGGACCAGCCCGGCGAGCTTCAGGATCGTCAGGTGCTTGGAGACCGTGGACGGGGCAAGGCCGAGCACGGCCTGCACCTGGCAGACACACAGCCCGCCGTCCTCGAGCAGCTTGAGGATGCGGGTCCGGGTCGGGTCACCCACGGCCTTCATGGCCAATTCGAAGTCGCGCACGCGTGGTCCTCCCATGGTTGTTTCGTCACATGGCGAAGTGTAGTTACGACGAATGCCCCCGGTCAAGGCCGCGTGAGTGGCGGTCACGGGTGGCGTTCTCCCACCGGACTTGCCGTTTTCGCTTGCCGTGGCACCCTCCCGGGACTACCCTGCCGCGTCCCGTGAGCCCCACCCCGGCTGATCTGGCCCTGAATCTCGCTGCTGTGCGCGATCGCATCTCCGCTGCCGAGCGCCGTTCGGGCCGCCCGGCGGGGTGCGTCACGCTCATCGGGGTGGTCAAGACGCTCACGCCGGACACCATCGCGGCCGCGGTGGCGCTGGGGCTCAGGGATCTGGGCGAGAACAAGGTCCAAGAGGCCGAGGGCCATCAGCAGCAGTTGGGACAGCATCCGATCGGTCGCGACGCGGCACGCTGGCACATGATCGGGCACCTGCAGCGCAACAAGGCGGGCCGCGCACTCGAGCTGTTCGACGTGGTGCACGGCGTGGACGGTCCGGAACTGGCCCAGGTGCTGTCGCGCCGGGCGGTCGCGGCCGCCCGGGTTCTGCCGGTGCTGGTCGAGGTCAACGTGAGCGGCGAGGGCAGCAAGTTCGGCGTGGCCCCGGATGGCGTCATGGAAGTGGCTGAACAGGTATGGTCGCTCCCGGGGCTCCGGCTGCGGGGCCTGATGACCGTGGGTGCACCAGTGGCGGCGCTCGAGCAGGCACGGCCGGGATTCGCCCGGTTGCGCGCGCTGCGGGACCGGTTGGGCTCGCGGCTGGGACAGCCGCTGCCGGATCTCTCGATGGGCATGAGTGGCGACTTCGAGGTCGCCATCGAGGAAGGCGCGACGATGGTGCGCGTGGGTACGGCACTGTTCGGCGCGCGTAACGCGCACGGAGGCGTGTGATGTTCGTGGTCGGCAATCTGCTCGGCGCCATAGCGACGGTGCTGGATGTGCTCTTGAATGCGCTCGGGATCATCCTGGTCGTGAACGCCCTGTTGTCGTGGGTGCGTCCCGATCCGTCGAACCCGATCGTAAGGTTCCTGGCCCAGGTCTCGGATGCGGTCTGCGAGCCGATCCGGCGCTTGATCCCCACGGTCATCGGCGGGCTCGACCTGGCGCCCATGATCGCGATCCTGGCGATCATGTTCCTGCGCCAGTTCGTCGTGGGTTCGCTGCACGAGCTGGCGTTCCGGGTGGGCTAGGCGGGCGCATGAATAGTCCTGGCCAGGGCCGGGGCCGGGACCAAGTGAAGCTGTCGCTGCGCGTGCAGCCGGGTGCGAGGCGCAACGCGCTCGTGGCGCGGCTGGCGGGCGGTGAATGGAAGGTGGCGGTGGCCGCTCC
>JANMAX010000035.1:0-2369 GCA_031360075.1 bacterium
AAGGAGTTCACGAAGATCATCCCCGACGGCCTGCTCACCCCGGGTTCGCACGTCCAGTACTTCTATCGGAAGTCGCACGCCATCGATCCGTTCGTGCGCTTCGCGATGTGCCCGGACACCAACTTCATCACGCCGCAGAACGGCGAGGGCCCGAGCACCGATCAGCATCGTTGGCAGCAGTTCGCGGTGCTTCCGGACCGCTGGAAGAACGGCGCGTTCGGCGGGGTGGGCATGGCGTGCATGTTGTACGTGGACCTGAACGACCGGCGCGGCAACGAGGGCCGCTTCGTGTCGACGATGGACTCGATTGGTGCGACCGCCGCGGCCAAGCGCGGTGCGCACAACGGCTGGTCCGCTCCCGGCACGACGATCATCACGAGCCTCGATGTCCGCACCAACCTGTCGGTCGCGGTCAGCAACAGGAACTCACAGCCCGGCACCACGTGGGACATGTACGGCGTCAAGGCATCGGAGTCGCTGACCACCTCCGCCGGCGGCATCGGCAGCCGTCTGGCCAACCGTGCCGCCATGGGCTTCGCGGCGGGCAAGGAATCTCGTGCAGGTCCGACCCCGGACATGCTCCGCGCGTATTACCGCGTGGTGGCGGTCCTCTCGGGCGACCTCGCATCGGGCGTCCTTGGACCGTTCACGAACCGCAGCCAGAACGACATCGCACTGTTCAACGACTACCTCACGCAGGCGGCTGGATCGGCGCAGCCGCGCGGCATGTTCGTCCAGGGTGACGGCTTTGGTCAGGCTGAGAAGGCTGCTGGTGGTATCGATCCGGCACACACGTTGTTCCTGTCGGACAAGCTCGGTGTCATCTTCCGTAACCCGTCCTACCAGTCGTTGTCGGGTAACACCAACAACTGCGCGGAGGTGCTCACGACGACGAACCTGACCCCGTCTGCTGACGTTTACGGCGTGGCGAATGCCTGCACGTGGTCGAACGACGTCTATCAGCGAAACCCGGCCATCGCTGAAGCGATCGAGGGCGCGTTCTACCAGAACGTCGGCCCCAACGGTCCGTACGTGGCCGACGTCGTGAAGCCCGCGACGGCGTTGCGCAACTGGGTGGCGGTGACCAGTGGCTACGAGATCGAGCACCTGTTCAGCCGGTACTGCGACACGGACAACGGCCGTCTCGCTTACTACTACTACATGCTGAACAAGGTGTTCGGTGGCATCTGCCAGATCACAGGCGCTCCGGCGGCGACGCTGGACACGCCGCAGGGCGGTCGCGCGTACACCGACTTCATGAAGATCGGCAACGCGGTGATGCGGCAGGGCGTGTCGTCCGTGCGGTTCGGCGTCTCGAAGGCCGGCCGCGTGCAGATGACGATCTACGACGTCAGCGGGCGCCGCATCCGCGCACTGGCGGACCGCGTGTCCGCCGCCGGCGAGCACACGCTGGTGTGGGACGGCAGCGACGATCAAGGTGCGAAGGTGGCCCGTGGGGTGTACTTCGTGAAGAGCAGCAATGAACCCAACGCCAAGCGAGTCGTCGTCCTCAACCCATAGTCCCGCAAGCCGTACAGGTTCGGCCGCGCTGCGCGAGCGAAGCAAGCGCAGCAGCCCCACCTATGCACCAGCACTCCATCAATCATGAGGCCCCGGCGGGCTCGATGCCCGCCGGGGCCTCACGCCCACCATGTAGGAGTGGGGGAGAGTTTCTCCGCCCCATGCAGCGGCCGTGTGCGTCTGCCCGCCATCGTGCAGCGCTCATGAAGTGTCCGCCCACCACACGGCGAAGGGAGTCATGTTCCTTCATGGGGCGTAGGGGCCCCCATGAAGGAACATGACTCCCTTCGCGTACCCGGCAGGTGCGTGCACCAGCCATCAACAAAGGCCACAACTGCCGGATCCGCCAACCACCCGCCAAGACCGAACTGACTACTGCTTCTTGTACTCCGGCCGCACCGGTCTCACCACCGGATGCTTCGCCAACTCCGATAAAGACCACTCGATCGCCTTCTCCAACTGCAGATCCCGCCCGTCCACCCCCGACTCCGGAGTGTTCTCGACTTCGAAGTCCGGATCGACGCCGTGGTTCTCGATCATCCATTTGCCGTCGGTGCTGTAGATGCCGAAGTCCGGCATCGTCACCGAGCCGCCGTCCATGAGCGGCAGGTCGCGCGAGATGCCCACCAGGCCGCCCCAGGTGCGCTTGCCGATGATCGGGCCGACGCCCTGCTGCTTGAAGTAGAACGGGAACGCGTCGCCACCCGAGCCGGCGTATTCATTGGCGAGGATGCACTTGGGGCCGTCGATGCTCTGGGTCGGCGTGCGGAACGACTCGCCGTCGCGACTCGACCAGTACGTCCAGGTGTGGCGCATCAAGCGCTCGACGAAGAAGTCGGGGATGAAAC
>JANMAX010000038.1:0-8043 GCA_031360075.1 bacterium
GTGCGACACATTCTGTCTGACCTGCGCTGCCTGCTGAACTGGTGCGAGGATTCAGAACTCATCGAGCGGTCACCGTTCCCACGGCACGTGCTTCCGAAAGTCCAGGAACGGGCGCCCAACCGGCTGACCGCGGACGAACTCAAGCAAGTCTGTTCCCTTGAGGAGCCCTACGGATTCATCTGCCGATTCCTCGCGCAGACCGGACTTCGTTGGGGCGAATTCGTTCGAGCCAAGATGACGGACGTCTCCGGCGAGACGCTCGTGATCTCTCAGACGAAGTCGGGCCGAGTCCGGCGCGTACCCCTGCCCCCCTCGCTTCGAGAGGAGCTTCGAACACGCGTTGGACGAATCAGTCCGCTTACAAATCCGGACGGATTCGCGAAACAGGTGAGAAGGAGGTCCGGAGTCGAGACCTTCCACGCGCACCAGCTCCGTCACACCTTCGCGTGTCGGTGGTTGGAAGTGGGCGGCTCTCTCGCCGCGCTGCAGGAGATTCTCGGACACGCCTCAATCGTGACGACTCAGCGCTACGGCCGTCTTGGCGAGGCGCATGTCCAGGCGGAAGCTGCCCGGATCGGGGAACAACTCGGCACAAATGTCGGCACATCCCAGTTGCGGAGAACCTCGTAAGTCGTGTATCTCTCGCATCGGAGAGGTGGCCGAGTGGCTGAAGGTGGCGGTCTCGAAAACCGTTGAACTCGAAAGGGTTCCGAGGGTTCGAATCCCTCCCTCTCCGCCAGTTCGGGGCGCCCTGTTCAGTCGCAGGCGTGCGCCGCGAACTCGTTCCGATAGTGGCCCGTCTGGCGCATCCGCCGGCGGGCCCTTCGCTTGCCACGGCTGCCCGCTCAGCCGAACTCCGCGCCTCCCACAAACTCCGCGAGCACGCCCCAACTCCCCGCACCGCTTGCCGTTGCCGCCGCAACTCGTTAGCATCTTCCGCGAGTTGAACTCGGTGATCCTGCGGAGTGCTCCGGCGGCCTTGCCCGTTGCCGGAGCCTTGTCATCGGTCCGGCTCACCCAGAGTACCGAGGTGCACCTGACGCACCAGTCTCGGCGCGCGCTCCAGTGCGCGCCGGGGGCGGCGTGTCATGGTTCATCGCGGAGAGGTGTCCGAGCGGTTGAAGGAGCACGATTGGAAATCGTGTAGAGGCTTATACCCTCTCGAGGGTTCGAATCCCTCTCTCTCCGCCATTCTTCGTGGCGGGGGCCCTGGCGAGGCCCCAGTGCAACTGGTTCCCGCACGCGGCTGACGGGCGCGACGCGAAAATTGGTCGTTGTGATCCTCCCCGGAGACCAACACAAATGGAACGCACCACGGCGCAGCGCAAGGCCATCCACGACGTCCTCGAACAGGCCGGCCGGCCGTTGAGCCCGCCCGAGATCCACAGCAACGCCCGCGCCATCGCGCCGGGTCTGGGCATGGCCACGGTGTACCGCACCATCAAGCGCCTGCTCGACGACGGCAACATCTCGCAGGTCGAGCTGCCGGGCGAAGCCCCGCGCTACGAGCGCTCGGGCATGAAGCATCACCACCACTTCCGCTGCAACGGCTGCAACAAGGTGTTCGACCTGTTCGGCTGCCACAACGAGTTCGAGAAGTGCACGCCCAAGGGGTTCGCGGTCGAGCGGCACGAGATCTACCTGTTCGGCCGCTGCGAGACGTGCGCCACGGCGTAGCCGGCCGCGCCGTTCGTGGCGCGCTTGACCGACTGCCGCGTCCTGCTAATATCCGCGCCGCTTCGCAGTTACAGCTTCGCACGGGTGCTCGTGTGGCTGTGGCGGCAACAACACCTTGGGTGGGGATGTAGCTCAGCTGGGAGAGCGCCTCGTTCGCAACGAGGAGGTCGTCGGTTCGATCCCGATCATCTCCACCAATTCCCAAAGGGTTTGGGCCAGGCCCAGCGCAACCCGGACTTGTGAACCCCGTCAGGACCGGAAGGTAGCAGCGGTAAGCGATCCTCCGCGTGTGCCGCTGGATCACCTGGCCCTTTAAAGCTGTTCTCGGCGGCAACACTCCTCTGCGGCTTACCGGCCCTACGGTCTTTCGCCGTGGTGCGCGGTCCGCTGCCACGGCACGGTCCCATGGCCCATCGCGCGCTCACGCTCAAGTACCGGCCGCAGGTCTTCGCCGACCTCGTGGGGCAGGACCACGTCACCAGCGTGCTGTCGGCCGCGCTCGAGTCCGGCCGGGTCGCGCACGCGTTCCTGTTCACCGGCGCGCGCGGCGTGGGCAAGACGACCAGCGCACGCATCCTGGCCAAAGCGCTCAACTGCGAGCACGCCCGCCCGCCCGGGCCCGCCGTCGTGCCCGCGGCCGGAGGCCGCGCTGGCGGAAGCGCAGTTCAAGCGCCGTGTGGCGTGTGCACGTCGTGCACCGAGATCACCACGGGCGTCTCGCTCGACGTGCTCGAGATCGACGGCGCCAGCAACCGCGGCATCGCCGACGTCCAGCAGTTGCGCGAGTCCGTGCGGTTCGCGCCCACGGGCGGGCGCTATCGCGTCGTCATCATCGACGAGGTGCACCAGTTGTCGGGTGACGCGTTCGCCGCACTCCTGAAGACGCTCGAGGAGCCGCCGGCGCATCTGGTGTTCATCTTCGCCACCACCGACCCGCAGAAGCTGCCCGACACCATCCGCTCGCGCACGCAGCGCTTCGATTTCGCGCGCGTCGCCATCCGGCGCGTGGCCGACCGCCTGCTCGAGATCCAGAAGCGCGAAGCGGCCGACTCCGAGGGCGTGAAGTTCCAGCTCACCGATGGCGCGGCACTGCTCATCGCCCACAAGGGCGAGGGCTCCATGCGCGACGCGGTCTCGGCCCTGGACCAAGTGGTGTCGGCGGGCGAAGCGCAGGTCGACGAGACACTGGTGCGCCGTGTGCTGGGCATTGCCGACCAGGAGGCCTACTTCCGCGTGGCCGGCAGCGTGCTCGCGCGCGACCCGCGCGGCACGCTGCGCGAACTGCACGCGGCGTTCGACAAGGGCCTCGATGCGAAAGAGCTGGCCGAGGGCTTGGCCGAGCACTTCCGCAACATCCTCGTGCTGAAGGTCGACCCGGCCAAGGGCCACGAGCTGGTCGCCGCCAGCAATGAAGATCTGGCGCGGTTGAAGGCGCAGGGCGAGGGCTGGGCGGACACCGACTTGTTGCGCTTGATGCGGCTGGCCGCCGAGTGCCAGTGGCCGATGCGCGATTCGCCGCAACCGCTGGTGCACCTGGAAGCCGCGGTGCTGCAGATGGCGACGTTGGAGCCCGCCGAGTCCGTGGCGGTGCTGATCGAGCGGCTCGAATCACTCGAACGCCGGCTCTCGGGCGGCGAGGTGTCGGCGGTGGGCGGCGTGCCGGCGCGAGGCGCTGTGGCACCGGGCGCACGGCCGCATGGGTTCGCGGTCCCGGCGGTCGGGGCTCCGGCGCCTCCGGCACCGGTGTCGCGGCCCGCGTTCTCATCGGCGATGCCGCTCACGGAGCCTCCCGCACCGGGCGCGCGGCCGGCGTTCACGCCACCGGTGGCGCGGACTTCCGCGCCGGTCGCTGCGCCGCTGCCTGGCTTCACGCCGCCGCGTGGCATCGCGGCCGCCGGGCCGGGTACGGAGGGCACGGCGGCGCCTGTGCCACCCGCACCCGCGGCGCCCGTTGCACCCGCCGCTCCGCGTGGTGCACTGGCCGTGCTCGACATGGCCGACGTGGTGCTGGACGGCGAGGTCGAGGACTCCTGGAAGCGCACCATCGCCGGCGTCAACGGCCGCAAGCGCATGCTGGGCGCGTTCCTCGAGGAGAGCAGCCTCGTCGGGGCCACGCTCGACGTGCTGGTGCTGGGGATGGACGACCTGCATCGTTCGGTCATCGACACGGGCGAGCACCGCCCCATGGTCATCGAGGAACTCGCACTGGCGTTCGGCCGGCCCATGGAGCTGCGCTGCGTGACGGGCGAAGCCAAGTCGGTCACGCGCCGTGCCAGCAGCACGCCCGCAACCATGCAGCCGATGATCGAGAAGGCCATGCAGATCTTCGACGGTGAACTGATCGAGAAAGAGAAGGGCCCCGAGCGCGCACCGGATCGTGCGCCGGACCGGGGTTCGGACCGCTATCCGCGCAGAGGAGACCGCAAGTCATGAAGAGCTTCGGCGACATGGTGAAGCAGGCGCAGAAGATGCAGAAGCAGATGGGCGACCTTCAGAACACGCTGTCCGAGCAGCGCTACGACGGCACCGCCGGCGGCGGCATGGTGACGGCCGTGGTCGACGGCAAGCAACTGCTGAAGGAGCTCAAACTGAGCCCCAAGGTGCTCGACGAGAAGGACGTCACGCTGATCGAGGACCTCATCATCACCGCGATCGGTGAGGCGCAGCGCACGTCGGCAGAGAAGATGGCCGAGGCCTATTCCAAGGTCACGGGCGGCTTCAACATGCCGTTCTAAGGCGCCCACGCCCCCGTGTACTCATCCAAATATCTCGAGTTGCTCATCGAGGAGCTCGAGAAGCTCCCGAGCATCGGCATGAAGAGCGCGCAGCGTCTGGCCCTGCACCTGCTGAAGGTGCCCAAGGAAGACGCGCTGCGCCTGGCCGATGCCATCCGCGCGGTGCGCGAGCGCGTCGGCTTCTGCACCACGTGCGGCAACTTCTCCGAGACCGACCCGTGCGCGCTGTGTGGCGACCCACGGCGCGACCCGCGCCTGCTGTGCGTGGTCGAGCAGCCGGTCGACGTGCTGGCGTTCGAGCGCACCGGGCAGTTCCCGGGACGCTATCACGTGCTGGGCGGTGCGCTGTCGCCGCTCGAGGGCACCAGCCCCGAGCAGTTGCGCATCCGTGAGCTGCTATCGCGCCTGCGCGGTGGCGAAGTGAAGGAAGTCATCATCGCCACCAACCCCAACGTCAACGGCGAAGCCACCGCGCTCTACCTGTCGAAGCTGCTCACGCCGCTGGGGGTGCGCGTCACGCGCATCGCGCGCGGTGTGCCGATGGGCTCGGACCTCGAGTACTCGGACCAGGTCACACTGGCCCGTGCGCTCGAAGGCCGTCGCGACGTCGAGTAGCCGCGCCACCCGCCATGTTCTCATTCTCGACGCTGGTGTTCATCGCGGTGCCGCTGTTGGTGGGGCTGAACGCGTTCTTCGTGGCCATCGAGTTCGCGCTCGTCTCGGTGCGCTGGACGCGTATCGAGCAGTTGGTCGAAGAACACGTGCCGGGCGCCAAACTGGCGCGCGGTCTGGTCGAGAACCTGAACGACTCGCTCGCGGCCACGCAGCTGGGCATCACGTTGACGAGCCTGGCGCTGGGCTGGGTGGGCGAGCCCACGATCGGCCACGCGCTGCAGCCGTTCTTCGCGGGGCTGCCCCTCGGCTGGAGCATCGCGTTCGCGCACGGCACCGCCATCGCGGTCGCGTTCCTGGTGATCACCTATCTGCACATGGTCCTGGGCGAGCTGGTGCCGCGCGCCATCGCGCTGCAGCATCCCGAGCGCGTCGTCATCCTGTTCGCGGCACCCCTGCTGGCGTTCCGCACCCTGACGCGCGTGCTGGTGGTGTTCATGCGCGGCTCGGGCAACATCGCCGTGCGGCTGCTGCGCGTGCCCGAACCGCCGCCCGGCTCGCAGGTGCACTCGCCCGACGAGATCGACATGCTGATCGAAGAGGGTCAGGAGGCCGGCGTCATCCAGCCCGACGAGGCCAAGTACGCGCGCGCGGTGTTCGAGTTGTCCGACAAGAAGGTCCGTGATGTCATGGTGCCGCGCGACAAGGTGGTCGCCATCTCGCTGCATGCAAAGCCCGACGACATCCTGGAAACCGCCCGCATGAGCGCGCACACGCGCATGCCGGTGTGGGAGGATACGCCCGAGCATATCGTCGGCATCGTCAACACGAAGGACCTGTTCCACATCTTCAGCCTGATGAACCTGGTCATCCTGGAAGACGCCATGTACCCGGCGCTTTACGTCGACCCCGACCAGACGCTGGGCCGCGCCCTGAACGTCTTCCGCCGCGAGCACCGCCAGATGGCCGTGGTGCGCGGCGCCGAGGACCAGTTCATGGGCATCGTCACGCTCGAGGACATCATCGAGGAGATCGTCGGCGAGATCGAGGACGAGCACGATTGAGGTCGCGTGCCTCCGGCACGCGGGGCGCGGGCATGCATGGCCTCCGGCACACGGGGTCGCGCGGGCGCGCTTGGCCTCCGGCACACGGGTCGCGCGGGCGCATGGCCTCCGGCACGCGGGCGTGCGGTAGTAAGCGCGGCCTCCGGCGCGCGGAGTAAGCACGTACGGACCCATCCGACTCGTGTCCGTGTTCGCCCCCGGGTGCCAGGAGCGTTCACCAGGATCGCGCCCGGGCGTTCGCGGAGCCTGCACCCGCCAAACTCCGCTTGTCGGCGTGGCTTGGGCCGTGGTAACTCTCCCCGCTGGGAACACGGACGTGCCGCAGGGTTCCTATGTCTCGGACACCGCACAACCGCCGTCGCGCGGGGGAGCGTCATGCCGCAGTGGACCTTGTTCGAAAGTGACTTCAAGCTCATCGACGACGTGCTCGACGAGCTGCTGCAGCGCACGAACGCGCTGTCGACCCACCTGATCGACCGCTCGGGGCAGATCATCACCTCGGCGGGCCGGGTGGACGATTTTGACATCACCTCGTTCGCAAGCCTTGCAGCGGCCGACTTCACGGCGAACGCCGAGCTCGCCCAATTGCTGGGTGAGACCACGGTGGACGCCGTGGTCAACGAGGGCCGCAATCGTTCGGTGTACTCGCGCCTGCTCGCCGACCGGGTCATCCTGTCGGTGGTGTTCGACAAGCGCAGCACGCTGGGGCTGGTGCGTATCCGGTCGCGCCGCGGTGCCGAGACGCTCGACCAGGTGTTCCGTGCGCTGTTCGAGAAGGTGGGCATTGCCGACGCGCCGGATCAGGCGTTCGAGGCGGCCCCCGAGTTCGCGGCCGCGGCATCCAACGAGGTCGACGCGCTGTTCGGCGAGTGATCCGGGCAACGTCCGGAGGAGCAGTACCTTGGCGCTCATCAATCACCGGACGCACGAGATTCACTTCAAGATCGTGTATTACGGCCCCGGGCTGTGTGGCAAGACCACCAACCTGAGGTCGCTGCACGACAAGCTGCCGGCCGAGCGGCGCGGCAAGATGATCTCGATCGCCACCGATCAGGAGCGCACGCTGTTCTTCGACTTCCTGCCCATCGACCTGGGGCAGGTGAACGGCTTCCTGACCCGCTTCCACCTCTATACGGTGCCCGGGCAGGTCTACTACAAGCTGTCGCGGCGCGCCGTGCTGCAGGGTGTGGACGGCCTTGTGTTCGTGGCCGACTCGCACCCGTCGCGCGAGGCCGCCAACCGCGAGTCGCTGGCCGATCTGAATGAGCACCTGCGCACGCTCGGCCTGTCGGGCCCCGCGCTGGCGCGCATCCCGTGGGTGTTCCAGTGGAACAAGCGCGACCTGCAGGCCACGATCCCGGTGGAGCGCTTGAAGAAGACGCTCAACGTGCAGGGCTGGCCTGAATACGAAGCCGTCGCGTCGACCGGCGTGGGCGTCTCCGAGACGCTGCGCGCGGCGTGCAAGGCCGTGCTGGCGCGTCTGGGCACGGGCTCGGCGCCGACCGCGGCGGCCCCGGCGGCCGCGGTGGCGGCCGCTACCGCATCGCCCGTGCTGCCGGCCAGCGCAGTCGCACCGGCGATGGCGGGTGCGACGATGACGACAGCCGCGGGCGCGCTTGGTGCGGTGCGCGCCATGCCGGTGACTCCCGCTGCTCCCGCCACGGCTGCCGCCCCGCCCGCCGCTCCGCCTGCCACGGTTCGTCCGGGCGCGGCGTTCGACTCGGCGCCGGCGCGGCTCGCGATCGCCTCGCCCTGGCGCACCGCGCGACCCGCGGCGACGTCGCCAGCGTACACGCCGCGCCCCGCCACGGCTCCGCGTCCCGCAGGTATCCTGGCGCCCGCGTCGCACCCGGCCGCCACGCCGCGACCCGCCGCCCCGCCCGCTCGCCTGCCCTCGGCACCTGCACCGTCCGCCGCGCCGGCACCGCCCTCCGGGGCCGCAGCGTTCACGCCGC
>JANMAX010000133.1:0-2895 GCA_031360075.1 bacterium
CTTCGGGCCCGGCTGGGGAGTGCGCGAGGTCTCGGACCTGGCCGCACTGCCATTGATCCTGGCCATGCTGTCGCTGGTGAACTGGGGGTTGTCACCCCTCACGAATGCCATGTCGCGCGGCATCGAGCACGAGTCCGACGTTTTCGCGCTCGAGCTGACGCACGACAACGATGCCGGGGCGCGCGCGTTCCTGAAACTGGCGGCCACCAACAGGAGCGATCCCGAACCGGCGCCGTGGGTGAAGCTCATGCTGTTCACGCACCCGCCGCTCGGCGAGCGCATCCGCTTCGCGCTCGAGTACCGGCCGTGGGAGAAGGGCGAACCGAATCGCGCCTACCGGGGAACCGCACCCGCTCCGGGCGCGCGTTAGCCAGGACCGGCAGCCGCACGCCGCCATCGCATCCGCGAATTTCACACGGCCGTGGGCGGCAACCGTGTGGTGCGCCCCGGCCGGGCTAGCGCGCCCGCCGCTGCCACCACAGTGCGAACATCGCCAGCGCGTACAGCATCTGTGAGCGGTTGGCGCGGCCGCTGCGATGTTCGGCGAACAGCGCGGCGACCGCTTCGGGCCGCATGACGCCGGCGTCGTCGGCGCCGGCGTCGCGCCACACGCTTTCGGCGTAGCTGCCGAGATCGCCACGCACCCAGCGTGCGAGCGGCACGGCGAAGCCCTGTTTGGGGCGGTCCAGAACGCCGGCCGGCAGCCACGGCTCCACCGCACGGCGGATCAGGTATTTGCCCGTGCGCCCGCGCAGCTTGAGATCCACCGGCACGGTCGCGGCGAAGTCGGCGAAGACGTGCGACAGGAACGGCACGCGCACCTCGAGCGAATGCTGCATGCTGGCGCGGTCGACCTTGGTGAGCATGTCGTCGGGCAGCCGCACGATGGTGTCGGCGTGCAGCATCTGCTCGACCGGATCGGCGGATGCGGGCGTCGGGAAGTACGCCGCCGCCAACCGCTCGAGCTCGTCTCCCTGTTCGAGCCGGGACGCGAACTCCGGCCGGTAGAGTGCGGCGCGCAACGAGCGCGGGGCGAGCTGGTACTTGCTGAAGAAGCGCTGGTAGGTGTTCGGCAGCCGCGCGTCGTCGGTGATCTTGGCGACCCGCTGGCGCAGGTAGTTCCAGCGCGCCAGCGGCAGTGCTGGCAGCGCGGCGAACAGTCGTGCGAGCGCGAACAACGGCCGCCGCTTCGCGAGCAGCCGTTCGCTCCAGTGGCGCTCGTAGCCTGCGAACAGCTCGTCGCCGCCATCGCCCGACATCGCCACGATGACCTGCTCGCGCGCCAGGCGCGACACGTACCAGGTCGGGATCGCGGACGGGTCGGCGAACGGTTCGTCGTAGGCACGTGCGAGTCGTGGCAGGATCGTGGCGGCGTCGTCGAGCTCGACGCGGCGTTCGGTGTGCCGGCACCCCAAGTGCTCCGCGACCTGGCGGGCGTAAGGGGCTTCGTCGAATGCGCTGTCGGCGAAGCCGATCGTGAACGTGCGCACGGGTTCACCCATGACGCGCGACATGGCCGCGACCACCGCCGACGAGTCGACCCCGCCGGACAGGAACGCACCCAGCGGCACGTCGCTCTGCAGGTGCCGGCGCACGCACGAAGTGAACGTGTCGCGGAAGCGCTCGATCCATTCGTGCTCGGTCACCACCGGCACATGGCGGAACGCGAAGCGCCAGAAGCGCGTGATGCGCGGCTCGCCATCGGCAGCGAACACCAATGCACAGCCGGGCTCGAGCTTGGTGACTTCGGAATAGATGGTGTGCGGGGCGAGCACGTGCCCGAACGCGAAGTACTGGTCCATGGCGCGAGCGTCGGGCGTGAAGCGCAGCCCGGGCACGGGGGGCAGCGCCTTGAGTTCGGAACCCCACGCCAGACCGCCGCCCTGGAACGACAAGTGCAGCGGCTTGATACCGAGCGGGTCGCGCGCCAGATGCAGGGTGCGTTCGTGGCGGTCCCAGAGCGCGATCGCGAACATGCCTTCGAGCCGCGCCCACACGCCCGGGCCCCACTGCTGGAAGCCGCGCAGGATGCTCTCGGTGTCGGAGTTCGAGCGGTAGCGGTGGCCGAGCTTCTCCAGGTCCGAGCGCAGCGCGGGGTGGTTGTAGATCTCGCCGTTGAACGTCACGACGAAGCGGCCATTTTCACTGACCATGGGTTGGTGGCCTCCGGCCACATCCACGATCGCCAGCCGGCGCATGCCGAAGCCGAAGTCGCCCTCCGTGAACGTGCCCTGATCGTCCGGGCCGCGGTGCACGAGGGTGTCGCACATCGCACGGATGACGCCGTCATCGACCGCGCGTCCCCCGCGTGCGTACCAGCCGGCGATGCCACACATCGTTCAGCGCTCCGATCGCGGGACGGGGACGGTCCAGATGCGCACGTGGCCATCGGGACCGACGGTCGCCAGCCGGTGGCCGTCGTGCGAGAACGCCAGGTCGCGCACCGCGCCACCCGAGTGCGGTGACCAGTCTGCAAGCCTGCGCCCCGTGAGCGCCATCAGGATGCGGGCACGGCCTTCGAATGCCAACCCCAGATACCGGGTATCGGCCGATACGGCCAGGCGCTCGAACCGTGCGCGGCCAAGCAGCCGGACGCGGCGCTTCTCCTGAGCCGCGCGGACATCCCAGAACGACACGAACGTGGTCGATTCCGCGACCGCGAGCATGGCGCCGCCTTCCGAGACCGCCAGTTGTGAGGGTGGCGCCTGGTTGAACGGCCCGAGTTCGCCGGCCGGACGACCGTCGGCGCCGAGCAACAGCACCTTGCGTGCGTCCGTCCATGCGAACGTCCCGGTGGCCGGCGACCACACCAGCCCGTTCCGGCCGGCGGGCAGGCTGTGTTCCGAGCGCAGGGCACCGCCCGGCACGTCGAGCACGCGGCCCTGCGCGCCATCG
>JANMAX010000145.1:0-2441 GCA_031360075.1 bacterium
CTGTTGCTGGCTCTCATCCCAGCGGCATCGGGCTACCACGCGCTCGGAGATGATGCCGGACTTCGTGCCGCGCACGATCGCGGCAGCCGCTGGGTCATGACGATCACCGCCACAATCGCAGCCGGGATGCTCGCGGGTGCGCCGCGCTTGCTGGGCGCCTGGCTTGGCACGCCGCCCGTGGGCGCGGAACTCGCCGTGCTGGGCCTCACACTCGCCATGGTGGCCGCGATGACCACCGGCACTGGCACGGCTATCGCCCGTGCGCTCGGCCGGACGCGCTACGAAGCCGAGTACTCGGCGGTCGGTCTGGTGGTGCATGTCGTGCTCGGGTTGTGGTGGGTGCCGCGCTACGGACTGCCCGGCGCACTGCTGGCGATCGGCATCGCCAACGTGCTGGCGAGTCTCTGGTTCCTGTGGCGCTTCGGCCGCACCACCGGCTGGGGGTTCGCCGCGGTCTTCGTGCGCCCAGCACTGGTGCCGCTCCTGGCGATGACGGCAGGCGCTTTCGCCGGCGGGGCGTTCGAGCGTTTGCTCCCTCCCGCGACGGGCTGGGTGCAGTGGCCGTGGGCGCTGCTCGCCACCGCGGTGCCGGGGGGGATCGTGGTCGCGGTCCTGTTGCTGACGGGCTTCCTGCCGGTGGCCGAGGTGCGTGCGCTGCTGCGGCGGGGCGCGGCGCCGGCCGCGTCCTGAACGCTCGCGGCCGCGCGTGCTGCACGGCTCACGCCCACGGTACGCCCGGCGCACGCTTGACAGTCCGCGACACCCCCGGAATGCTGCCGTGCTGGTCGTGCCCTCCGTGGCTCCCGCGGGCGCCCGGCACGCCGTGCTGGATCCCGGGCGACCTGAGCGAGTCCCGCGGCGGCACCGGCATGACATCGCTCGTCGGATCATCCTGTCCCGGAGGTGGGTTCTTGAGGCGTGTGCTCGCGAGCGTCGTGCTGTGGTCGGGGCTGTGGTTGTGGGCCGCCGCACCCTCTACCGCCCAGACGGTCACCCCGGACGAGATGCGCGAAGCGCGCCTGCCAGCGATGGTGCCGCTCGCGGGGCCCATCGACCCCGAGCGCTACCGCGTCGGCCCTGGCGATGTCGTGCGACTTGCGGTGTTCGGGCCGATCTCGCGGCAGAGCAACCTGGTGGTGTCGCCCGAGGGCACGCTGTTCGTTCCCGAGATCGGCGCGCTCAAGCTTGCGGGCCTGACCCTGAGTGAGGCGCGCCAGCTCGTGACCACACGCATCAAGGGCGCACTGCGTGGCGTCGGTGTCGACTTCCAGTTGGTCGTGCCGCGCACGTTCCGCATCTATCTCACCGGTGAGCTGCGTTACTCGGGACCCCGCCTGACCACCGCCGCCAACCGTCTGGCCGACGTGCTGCCCGACACGCTATTCACCACGCAGTCGTCGCGCCGGCGCATCGAGGTGCGTTCGCTCGATGGCAGCCGCTGGATTGCAGACCTCGAGCGCTTCCGGCTTGCCGGTGAAGGCCGCGGCGAGCCGTCGCTGTCGGACGGCGACGTCGTGTTCGTGCCGGTGGCGAACGAATTCATCTCGGCGTGGGGCGGAGTGGGCCGTGAGGGCCGATTCGAGCTGGCCGCAGGTGACAGCATCGGGACGCTGCTGCAGCTTGCCGGCGGGTTCAGGGAAGGCGCGATCCGGGACCGCGCACTGCTGGTGCGCTGGCGCGACACCCTGCGGGACAGCCAGTGGGTGGCGCTCGGGGATGCCGGGCCCGACGGGCTGGGGGTGACGCTGCGCGATGGCGACGAACTGCACGTGTTCACCCGGCCGGAATTCCACGCCACCGACCGCGTTGAGATCGCCGGCCGGGTCGGCGTGACCGGCAGCTATCCCATCCGTTCCGGCATCACGCGTTTGTCGGTGCTGCTGGCGAACGCGGGCGGCACGCTGGCCGATGCGGACAGCGCATCGGTGCTGTTGTTCCGCGCACGCCCTGCCGCGGGTCCCGACCCCGAGTTCGATCGCCTGTCTCGGCTGTCGCGAGGCGAGATGACCGGTTCCGAGTACGAGACGTTCCGCACGCGACTCGCCGGGCTGGCGCCCGACTTCCGCGTCGATCTGCGCCGCTCGCGCACCGGTAGCGAGAACGATCCGCTGCTCATGAACGGTGACCGTGTACTGGTGTCACGCGTCGTGCGCTCCGTGCGCATCGATGGTCAGGTGCGCCGCCCCGGCGTGGTCGATTTCCTGCCCGGCAAGTCCTGGGCGTGGTACGTGAAGGCCAGCGGCGGATTCACCACGCGCGCAGCGCACTCTCAGGTGCGCATCACACGAGCCAGCAGTGGCCAGACGCTGCTGGCGCGCGAGACCGATGTGCCGCTGGCGGGTGACTTCCTGTGGGTGCCGGAACGCTCGGACGTGCCGACGTGGCAGTACCTGCGGGACACCATCCTCGTGTTGGGGCAGGTGGCCACCGTGGTGATCGCC
>JANMAX010000180.1:0-3125 GCA_031360075.1 bacterium
AGGCAGCGCCCAAGCAGGCTGCGAAGCAGGCCGTGAAGCAGGCCGCCAAGAAGGCCGTGAAGCAGGCTGCCAAGCCATCTGCCAAAAGGGCTGCAAAGCAGGCCGCGAAGAAGGCCGCGAAGAAGGCCGCGAAGAAGGCCGCGAAGAAGGCCGCCAAGAAGGCCGTGAAGCGCACGCCCAAGAAGACAACCAAGCGGGCAGCGAAGCAGACGGCCAGGCAGCCCGCGAAGCAGGCTCCGAAGCGCACGCCCGTGAAGGTTGCCAAGTCGGTCGTCAAGCAGGCTGCGAAGAAGTCCGCCAGGAAGGCGGCCAGGCGACCAGCGGCTCCTCGCGGCAAGAAGTGACCCGCACAGGTCGCGCGTGAGCACCCCTCGCCGGCTGCTGGTGGTGCTGGACGGCAGTCCGCTCGAAGGCTCGAGTGTGCATCGTATGCTCGCCGCCACGTGCGACGGTGCGCGTGCCGCCGGTGGGGAGGCCGAGCACGTGCGCGTCTACACACTCACGGTGAAGCCGTGCGTGGCGTGCGGTCCCGATGCGACGCCGGGCTACTGCATCTTCCATGACGACATGGATCGCGTGTACGCGCTGCTCGAACGCGCGCACGCCGTGGTCGTGGGCTCGCCCATCTACTTCGACCACTTGAGCGGGCCCCTGAAGACGGTCATCGACCGCTGCAACTGCATCACGCCGTTGGTGACGCTGGCGGACGGCACGCGCGACTGCATCGCCAAGTGGCCGCGCACGCGGCACGGGGCGTTCGTGACGTCCTGCAGCCAGCCGGGCCGCCACGAGTCCGCCGAGCGCAGCGTGCGCGGATTCCTCAAGTGGGTGGGGGCCCAGTGGCATGAGACGGTGGTGTGGGAACATCCGGACGACGACCTCGGCAGCGTATCCGCGCCGCTTCTGGCGCGTTCGTACGCGCTCGGGCGCGAGTTGGTGGAGCGCGCGCCGCTTCCGGCCGATGCCTCGGTGTGATGGCGCGCTCGGGCTGATCCGCGGCACGGCGGCAAGACTGTTAGTCGATCAGCGGACCTGGACCACACGCGCACGGGCTGCCCCGAGCCGGGAGGGAACATGAAGCGAAAGTCGCGACTGCTGCCGCTGCTGCTCGTGCTCATGGCCGCGCCCTGTGCCGGCGCCAGCACGTTGCCGGTGACGATCCAGGGATTCTTCGGAACGCCCGCGGACTCCGCGTCGCGCAATGTGTTCAATGCGGGGTTCCAGAGTGAGTTCGCCGCAGGGCAATTGCGCTGCGAGCACCGGACCGGTGACGCCTGGAGCGCGGCGGCCGCCAAGCCGAACCCATTCGTGCGGGTCGATGTCGCCAACCCGGAAGACGCGTGGGTCCTCGATATCACAATCGGCGTGCCGCCCGAGGTGCGCGTCACGCGCCCCAGGAAGCACAAGGACGACAAGCAAGCGCCGCGTGCGCGCATCAGCGACCTGCGTGCCTCGCGCGGCCTTACGATCGTCATCGCGGCGTCGTCACCGCAAGCAGCCGCTTCGGGTGAGCGGCCGGTCCCGCTGCGCTTCGCGGTCTACTTCGGCGATGCGCGCCGCGTCGTGGTGCCAAGCGCCAGGTTGCCCGGCGGCGGCTACGCGTATCCCTGGGAGGATGCCGGTCGCGTCGTCGCGCGCGCCGCACTCGAGGCGCTGCTGCGCGCGCACGGCGACCTCGACGATGACGAACGCGCCGACTTGGCCCCTGCGACCCGAACGGAGCCCCTGCCATGAGTCCGAGATCGCGTCTGGTCCCGCGGCTGGCCGGAGTGGCGGCGATGCTCGTGCTCGGCTGCAGCAGCGCCGAGAAGCCCGCTTCGACCATGAGTGAGGCGCAGCGCGACACCGTGCTGTCCAAGTCGGAGATCCCGGGCGCTTCCGCCGTGGGCCATGCCTTCGACGCCGCCGGCAAGGAAGCCACGCACGCCGCCGAGTTGGATTCGCTGGTGCACTAGCCGACGTCGCACCGCAGCCGCGCCGGGGCTGCCTGCCCACCCGGCTTTCGGCGCGATTCGCCGCCGTTCTTCACACCGCCGGGACGCCATTCGCACAGCCTGGCGGGACACTCCGCCGCACACGAGCAGTGCGCTCGCCTTGCGGTCGTGGTTTCAGGTAGTTTCGCCTCCGCACCATGCCATCCCGTTCACGCCGCCGTCCTGCCAAGGGGCGGCTTCATGGGGCGCGCTGCCGCCCCCGGAGTCCCAGCGCCATGCTGATGCTGAAGGAAGAACACCACCAGGTTCGCGACATGGTCCGCAAGTTTTCGGAGGACGTGCTCGCTCCGCGCGCCCGCGAACTGGACGAGACCGAGACGTTTCCGCACGACGCCGTGAAGCAGATGGCCGGACTGGGCCTGCTCGGCCTGCCCTACCCCGAGCAGTACGGTGGCGCGGGCATGGACACCGTGTCGTACGCGATCGCGGTGGAGGAGGTCGCACGCGTGTGCGCGTCCACCGCCATCACGCTGGCCGCGCACGTCTCGCTGGGCTGTGGCCCCGTGTACGGCGCGGGCACCGAGGCGCAGAAGCTCAAGTTCCTCACGCCCATGGCCAAGGGCGAGGTGCTGGGGGCGTTCGGGCTGACCGAGCCCAACGCCGGCTCCGACGCCGCCGGGACGCAGACCCGCGCCGTGAAGCAGGGCGACCTGTACAAGGTGAACGGCTCGAAGATCTACATCACGAACGCGAGCTATGCCAAGTACATCACGTTCACCGCGGTCACCGACCCGACGATCGGGCCCAACGGCATCTCGGCGTTCATCATGGACACGGCGACCAAGGGATTCCGCGTCGGCAAGAAGGAGAAGAAGATGGGCCTGCGCGGCTCGGACACGGTCGAAGTCGTGTTCGAGGACTGCATGGTGCCCGCCGACCAGTTGCTGGGCGAGCCCACCGGCGGCTTCAAGACGTTCATGAAGACGCTCACCGGCGGCCGCATCTCGATCGGCGCGCTCGCGCTGGGCGTGGCCCAGGGCGCCTACGAGCATGCGCTGTCGTACTCCAAGGTGCGCCAGCAGTTCGGCCAGCCCATCGGCAACTTCCAGGGCATCCAGTTCATGCTCGCCGACATGGCCATGCGGATCGAAGCCGCGCGCCATCTGGTGTACCACGCCGCCATGCTGAAGG
>JANMAX010000185.1:0-7087 GCA_031360075.1 bacterium
CCCGCGCGGAGACGTGCAGGATGCCGTTGGCATCGATGTCGAATGTCACCTCGATCTTGGGCGTGCCGCGCGGCGCCGGGCGGATGCCGTCCAGATGGAAGCGCCCGAGACTCTTGTTGCCATTCGCGACCGGCCGCTCGCCCTGCAGCACGTGCACCTCGACCGAGGGCTGCATGTCGGACGCGGTCGAGAACGTCTCGCTCTTGCGGGTCGGGATGGTGGTGTTGCGTGTGATGAGCGGGGTCATAACGCCGCCCTGCGTCTCGATGCCGAGTGACAGCGGCGTGACGTCCAACAGGACGACGTCCTTGACGTCACCGGACAGCACGGCGCCCTGGATGGCCGCGCCGATGGCGACGACCTCGTCGGGATTGACGCCCTTGTGCGGCTCCTTGCCGAACAGCTCCTTCACGAGCTCCTGCACGCGCGGCATGCGTGTCGAACCGCCGACCAGCACGACTTCGTCGATCTGCGCCGGCGTCAGGCCGGCGTCCTTCAGCGCCTGCAGCACCGGGCCACGGCAGCGCTCGACCAGGTCGGCGACGATCTGCTCGAGCTTGGCGCGCGTCAGCGAGATATTGAGGTGCTTGGGGCCGTTCTGGTCGGCGGTGATGAACGGCAGGTTCACGTCGGTCGACATGGTCCCGGACAGCTCGCACTTGGCCTTCTCGGCGGCTTCCTTGAGCCGCTGCAGCGCCATCGGGTCCTTGCGCAGGTCGATGCCTTCCTGACGCTTGAACTCGTCTGCGAGCCAATCGATGATCTTCTGGTCGAAGTCGTCACCGCCCAGATGCGTATCGCCATTCGTGGAGCGCACTTCGAACACGCCATCACCGATCTCGAGGATCGAGATGTCGAAGGTGCCGCCGCCGAGGTCGAACACCGCGACCTTCTCGTCGCCTTTCTTGTCGAGGCCGTACGCGAGCGCGGCGGCCGTGGGCTCGTTGACGATGCGCTTGATGTCGAGCCCGGCGATGCGGCCAGCGTCCTTGGTGGCCTGGCGCTGGCTGTCGTTGAAGTAGGCCGGCACGGTGACGACCGCCTCGGTGACCTTCTCACCCAGGTACTCCTCCGCCGTCTGCTTCATCTTCTGCAGGATCATCGCGGAGATCTCGGGCGGCGACGATTCCTCGTTGCCGGCTCTCACGCGCACATCGCCGTTCGGACCCTTGATGACCGAGTACGGCACCAGCTTCATCTCGGAGCTGACCTCGTCGAAACGCCGGCCCATGAAGCGCTTGATGGAGTACAGCGTGTTCGTGGGGTTGGTCACGGCCTGGCGGCGTGCGACCAGGCCCACCAGACGTTCACCGTTCTTGGCGAACGCCACCACGGACGGCGTGGTTCGGAACCCCTCGGCGTTCGCGATCACCTTGGGCTCACCGCCCTCCATGACTGCCACGCACGAGTTGGTGGTACCCAGATCGATGCCGATGACCTTGCCCATGACACTACCTTCCCTTCGCCGCGATGCGGGGTTACGAGCAAGCGGTACGCCCGGCGTGCTGCCGGGCGTGACCGCGGAAATCTGCTGTTCCAGAGCGGCCGGGTACGTTACCCGACCTGGATCTCGACTTCCCGCGCGCGGGCCTCATCGGCCTTGGGCACACGGATCTCGAGCACACCGTTCTTGAAGGACGCCTTCACTTGATCGGGCCGCACCGGAGTGCCGAGCTTGAACGACCGCTCGAACTCACCGTACGCCCGCTC
Organism: bacterium; assembly: GCA_031360075.1. GTDB lineage: Bacteria > Eisenbacteria > RBG-16-71-46 > RBG-16-71-46 > RBG-16-71-46 > JAIOPA01. The sequence goes on from JANMAX010000185.1 coordinate 1,711, forward strand.
GAAGCGATGCTGGGCGCCCTCGGTGGACTTGGCTTCATGCTTCCGCTCGCCCTTGAAGGTCAGTGTATCGCCCGTCACCGACAACTTCACGGCCTTGGCGTCCACCCCCGGCAGGTCGGCGAGGAAGACATACGCCTCAGGCGTCTCGACGACGTCCACTGGCGGCGTGATCGCAGCCCGGGCCTGCGCGCTGGGCGTGGTCCGGAAGAGGTCTTCGAACAGACGGTCCATCTCCGGGGCGAAAGCAGTGAATTCGGTGCCGTTCTGGCGCGGGGTCCAACGGATGAGTGACATGATGCAACCTCCTTCTGGGTCTCTATGGTGACAAGGGCCACCGCAGCGGTTCACGGTGTGCACGGCGGCCCCGCTGCCTGGTATGTATTGCACACGCCGTGCCACGCGGCGGGATTCCATGAAAGCCCCGGGATCCGGAGGTTTTCGCGTTTTCTCCCCGGCAGCCCCGGGAGACGCGTTCCAACCTGATACGACTGCCGTCACGAATCGGAACGCTCCGCGTCCCACAACGGAACGCCGCGCGTGGTGTGCGTGCGCGCGACCTGCTAGCGTGCCGTGCTCATGCGCATCGGACTCTTCCTGCCACACGTCGCCGTGTTCGGAGGCGTGCGCCGCTACCTCGAGCTCGGCAACGAGTGGGTGGCCATGGGGCACGCCGTGACGCTGTATCACCCCGAGGGCAACGCCCCCTCGTGGCTGCCGTTCTCGGGGGCCACGGCACCGCTGGGTGCGGCGCAACATGTCGAGTCTGAACTGGCGATCTGCGGCGACTCGAACACGTGGGATGAGTTCCGCGCTCATCGTGCCCGGCAGCACCTCTACTACTGCGTGCTCGAACGCGACTCCGGCCTGGCCACGGCACTCGCCGATCCGGCGGTCACGCTGATGGCGAACTCGGGCCCGCTGCGTGCCGCCCTCTCCCGCCGCACCTCACGCCCGGTGCTCGATGGCATCGGCGGCATCCGGCCCGAGCGATTCCGTCCGGACGCCGCGCTCCGCGCCGCCACGCCGCTGCGGGTGCTCGTGAACGGCCGCCGGTCGCGAGCCAAGAAGGGCACGGACCTGGTGCTGGCCGCGTTGCGGGGTCTCGTGGGGCATGTACCGGCATTCGAGACCGTGCTGTTCGATGCCGTGGACCCCGCCACCAATCGGCAGGATCCGCGCGACGGCGCCCCGCTGCCGCCGAACGCGCGCTTCGTACTGGATCCGTCCCAGGAGGAACTCGTCCGGCTCTACCAGTCGAGCCACGTCTTCGTGGCCGCCGAGAAGAAAGCCGGCTGGTGCAATACCGCGCTCGAGGCGCTTGCCAGCGGTTGCGCGCTGGTGTGTACGCGCAGCGGCACCACCGATTTCGCGCGCCACGGTGAGAACGCACTCGTGACCTGGCGTCACCCGTGGTTCCTGCGCGGCGCGATCGCGAAACTGCTGCGCGACGACGGGCTGCGTGCACGACTGTCGGCGGCCGGGCCGGCGACTGCGGCCGAGTGGGCGTGGCCGGTGCTGGCGAAGAAGATCCTGGGGCAGCTGGGGTAGCCCCGGACTGAGGACTCCCGCGGTCGCGCGCGGGTTCCTGTGAGAGGGCACGCGGACGCTGCGACTGCAACGGTATGAGCGCGGCGTGCGCGGGGCGCGGCGTATGCCTGCCTACGACAAGTCGGCGGAGGAGTCCTGACCCCGCTTCGTACCGATCGACGTCAGCGGGCCGGCAGGTAGCCGTTCTGCTCGGTCGGCACCACGAGTTCGTCCTTCGTGTAGATGAAGGCGTCACGCGTGTAGTCCGACAGCTCGTAGTCCTTCTCGAGCCAGATGGCGTCCTCGGGGCAGGCCTCTTCGCACATACCGCAGAAGATGCAGCGCAGCATGTTGATCTCGTAGCGCTCGGCGTAGCGCTCGCCGTGCGACGTGGGATTCGCCGGATCGTTCTCGGCCGCCTTCACGAAGATCGCGTCGGCCGGACAGGCCACCGCGCACAGCTCACAGCCGACGCAGCGCTCAAGCCCGTCGGCGTGGCGCGCCAGGATGTGCTTGCCACGAAAGCGCGGGAACATCTCGAGCTTCTCATCGGGATAGTTGATCGTGAATGGCTTCCTGAACAAGTTCTCGAGCGTGACGCCGAGGCCTGTCGTGAGAGCCTGGATACCCTTGATCATCGCGAGTCCCTCGGGAGTCCGGCAGCACGGCCCGTCCGGGAGCCATGCAGGAACGCGCAGATTATCCGCGGCGTGCGGGTGACGCAAGCGACCGAGGCGAGCGCACAGAACCGGGCGTTCGAGGTCATTCGAACACCATCAGTGCCGCACGCCACGCGGACATCGCGTCGCCGATTCGATGCCGGCTCGGATCCTGCAGCATACTCCGGTACTCCGCGATCCAACGCAGCCGATGACCGGCCAGCGCATGCTCCCAGGACAGGCCGGCGCTCGGAAGAGGGTAGCCAGCGGCGGTACTCAGGGGAGCGTGCCCACACGGTAGTGCCCTGGCGCCCCTGACACTGTGCTCGGTTGAAATGCTGGCGGGCCGAATCCACCCCACTGCGCCCCGACGTCGAGTCCCCAGCGCGCGGCCGCGACCGCTGGAGTCGCCGCGAGTGTACCGGCCACCAGGAGCGCCGCGCCGGCCGTGGCGCGCAGCGCCCGCATCCTCACCGGCTCCCTCGCGTGCTCGACCAGATGCGTGCAGGATCCACCCATGCCGACCAGCCCTTCCGCTGCACGTCCGGCAGGCCGCTGCCGCTCGCCTGCGGCACGCTGGCGTGGTCGTAGGCCACACTCCCCCACCGTCCGATCGGGATGCGGATGCCGTAACCGCTCGTGTTGTCGACGATTTCGCCGGTGCGATCGGTGATGTGGCCGATGCGGCCCGTGAGCACGCCCAGCAGCGTGGCCTCGAGCCCGAAGCGATTCACGTTGTAGCCCGGGCCCACGCCGCCCGCCGTGATCCGCTCCGAGTCGAAGCCGAAGCCGAGCTCGAGCAGATGCACCTGGGCCACCAACAGTCGCACCGGGTTCTCGGTGCCACCGCTCCATGGCGACGGCAGCGCAGCGTGCACCGCGCAGCCCAGGCGCCGGATGCGCGACGGCGGCGAGGCCTGGTCCTCGTTCAGGAACACGAACTGCGCGTCATTGGCGTTGAGCACCGCGAAGCCGGCCGAGACATCGAGGTGCGCCGGCGCAGTCGGGCTGTTGTCGGGCAGCAGCGAAAACCGTGCGGCCGTACCCCAGTCGTAGCAGTCCGCCTCGGCTCCGCCGGCGAGCGCCGAGGGTATGAGCGCGACGGTCGTGTGCTTGTGCTGGAGCCCGAGCGTCACATCGAAGGACCGGGCCGCAGGCACGGGCCCACCGCGACGCAACCGACGCAGGGTGTCGAACAGTCGCAACGGCGAGATGCCGACTCCCCACGCATCGACTTGCTCGAAGCTGTTGAACGTACCGGTGGGATTCCCGAATGGATCAGTGCCCGAACTGGCGCCGTAATCGAGCCGCAGCTTGCCGAGCCCCTCGAGCGGCTCGCCCATGAACGACAACCCGATCCCGCCACCGCCGATGAGCCAGCGCTGCGAGTCGAAGTGCACGTTGGAGGCGAGTCCCGGCACCAGTTGCGTGCGGCCGTCGAGCCAGCCGATGCCGCGCGTGTTCGCGAGCGCCGCGGGGTTGCCCCAGACGCCGGGCTCCCCCCACCACACGCCAGCCGTGGCGCCACCCATGCCGGCGGCACGGATCGAGGTCTCGATGTCCATCGAGCGCGCGGTGCCCTGCGCGAAGACGTGGCCGGGACGGGCGGCGAGCGCGGTCAGTATCGCCGCTGCAACGCACGCGCCGCTCGGCGCACGGCCCGCGCACTGCATGAACCTGCGGACGAACGACGGCAGCACGGACAGGATCCGGACGAATTTAAAACCTGGACTCCAGCGCATGGCAGCACCTCCCTGAAAGTACGGGGTGCCGGAAACCCTACAGCCGCGGCAGCGTGATGCCAACCTGCTTCTGGTACTTGCCGCCTTTGTCCTTGTAGGACACCTCGCAGACCGACTCCGCCTTGAAGAACACCACCTGCGCGATGCCCTCATTGGCGTATATCCGCGCCGGCAGCGGCGTGGTGTTGCTGATCTCGAGCGTCACGAAACCCTCCCACTCGGGCTCGAACGGCGTGACGTTCGTGATGATGCCACAGCGCGCGTAGGTCGACTTGCCCATGGTGATCGTGAGCACGTCGCGGGGTATCCGGAAGTATTCCACGGTGCGCGCCAGCGCGAACGAGTTGGGCGGCACGATACAGACCGGACCCTTGAAGTCGACCATGCTCTTGGGATCGAGCGCCTTGGGATCGACCACCGTGCTCATGACGTTGGTGAAGATCTTGAATTCGTCGGCCACCCGGATGTCGTAGCCGTAGCTCGAGAGCCCGTAGGAGATCACGCCCTCACGGACCTGCTTCTCCTCGTAGGGCTCGATCATGCCGTGTTCCTTGCACATCTTCCGGATCCAATGGTCGGGCTGAACGCTCATGCGGACTCCGTGCGAGTTAGAAGCGATCGAGCAAGCGCACGGCGTGCGCGAGTTCGGGGATCAGTAGTTGTTCCAGGGCCTGCCGGACCGCGCCCGAGGAGCCGGGAAGGTAGACGACCAGCCGCCCACGCGCGACCCCTGCCCCGGCCCGCGACAGCCAGGCCGCCGTGCCGACGCTGTCCCACGACCGCATGCGGAAGCCCTCGCCGAAGCCGGGCAGGGCGCGGTCCAGCAGGGGCTCGACCGCCTCGGGCGTGACGTCGCGCGCTGCGACCCCGGTGCCGCCGGTGAGCACCACGACATCGATCGCGCGCCGCGCCAGGGCCCGCTTCACGGCCCGGCGGATCGCGGCGATGTCATCGTGCACCCAGGCGCGCAGGCTCACCATGCTCCCGGCCGCGGTCAGCAAATTCGCCGCGAGCGCACCACTGGTGTCGTCGGCGCCGCGGCGCGTGTCGCTCACCGTGATGATCGCGACCACCACGGGCCGGGGCGCGACTTGCGCGCGGTCGTGTTCACCCTTGAGCACGGCGGCTTCCGCACGAACGCGACCGCGAGCCACGGTGGACTTTGAGACGCGTGCGCGAGCCGGCGTACCGACGGAGCGCGCGGGCTTGCTGCGGCTGCCGGGCACTCCCGCGCCCGGCGTCACGGCGCGCCGCTTCCTCGCCGCGGTCATGCCGCCCCCTGCGAGATCCACGCCGCGAGCGCGGTGGGCACGATACCGAAGTGCCGCGCCCAGGGCCCGCTCTCGGCCAGCCGGTGCTCGGCGATCTCGTCGAGCGCCGGCTCCCACTCGCCGCCCGAGCGCTCGCCCGGAGACCGTGCGGCGATGGCACACAGTTCGGCCAGCGACA
>JANMAX010000209.1:0-12865 GCA_031360075.1 bacterium
CGGCTGGGGCACTGCCCCGGCCGGCCGTTTCGCGTCGTGGGCGGACCGGGCGGACCGGGCTCGCGGGCGTCCGCGCGCTTGCCCGCCATGTCCGCGGCAACCCGCCGCTACGCGCTCTTGCTCGGCTCGCCCGGCTTCACCGTGCCGGCCAGCAGGTCGGCGTGGTAGCTCGAGCGCACCAGCGGGCCGCTCGCGACGCTCTCGAAGCCGAGCAACATGGCCTCGGCCTGCCAGGCCGCGAATTTGTCGGGGTGCACGTACTCCACCACCGGCAGGTGCATCTTCGAGGGACGCAAGTACTGGCCGATCGTGAGCAGGTCGCAGTCGTGCGCGCGCAGGTCTTCCAGCGTGCGCGTCATCTCGTCGTCGGTCTCGCCCAGACCCACCATGATGCCGCTTTTCGCCTTGATGCCCGTGCCCGACGTCTTGACGCGCTTCAGCAGTTCGAGCGAGCGGTCATAGCGGGCGCTCGGGCGCACCAGCGGGTGCAGGCGCTCGACCGTCTCGATGTTGTGGTTGATCACCTCGGGCCGCGCGTCGATGACGCGTTGCAGATCCGCCATGCTGCCGCGGAAGTCGGGGATCAGCACTTCGATCACCGTGCCGGAGCGCTTGCGGATCTCGGCAATGACCTGCGCGAACACCGTGCTGCCGCCGTCCTTCAAGTCATCGCGCGCCACCGACGTGATCACGGTGTGGCGCAGCTTCATGATCTCGACACTCTCGCCCACGCGGCGGGGCTCGTCCCAATCGACGTAGCCGTTGGGCCGGCCCGGCGCCACGGCGCAGAATCCGCAGCGCCGCGTGCACAGCTCGCCCAGGATCATGATCGTGGCGGTGCCGCGCGCCCAGCAGTGCCCCAGGTTCGGGCAGCGGGCCTCCTCGCACACCGTCACCATCTTCTTCTCGCGCAACAGCGCCTTGGTCTCGGCGTAGTCACCGGCACCGGGCAGCTGGATCTTCAACCACGGCGGCAGCCGGCGGAACTCGCCCGGCTCCACCGTGCCGACACCACCGGCGCCTGAGGCGCAGCCCTTCGTGCGCGGTGCCATCGGCACGCGCTCCGGCACGGCCGGACGGGGCGCGCCGTAGACGCCCACATTCGGCGTGCCGCTCGGCTCACCGATGCTCACCAGTGCCGCTTCATCGCGCTCGCTGTCGTGCTCGCTCATGCCGGTATCCTAGTCCTTCAGGTGCGCCGCGGCATCCGTCGCGCCGCCGGGCTTCAAGGCCAGCATGCGGTCGAGTGCGGCGCGCGCATCACGTTTCACATCGTCCGCGACCGTCACACGGTTCACGACGTGACCAGCGGCCAGGTTCTCGAGCGCCCACAACAGGTGCGCGGGGTCGATGCGGTTCATGGTCGCACACGGGCAGACGTTCTTCTGCAGCGAGCGGATGCTCTGGTCGGGATGCTCCAGTGCCAGCCGATGCACCAAGTGGATCTCGGTGCCGATCGCCCAGCTCGTGCCGGCCGGTGCGGCCTTGACCTGCTCGATGATGTATTCGGTCGAGCCCACCAGATCGGCGGCCTGCACCACGTCGAACGGGACCTCCGGGTGCACCAGCACCTTGATGCCCGGGTGCTCGGCGCGCAGCTCGCGCACCTGGGAGGCCGAGAACTTGCCATGCACCGAACAGAAGCCGTGCCACAGCACGATGCGCGTGTCGGGCTCGAACGCCCGCGCGTTGACCTGTCGCGGCTTGGACGCGCGCCAGATCCAGCCGGCCATGTGATCCAGCGGCACGCCCATGCGGTATGCCGTGTTGCGCCCCAGGTGCTGGTCGGGCAGGAACAGCACGCGCGGCTTGCGCGCCCACGCCCACTCCAGCGCCTGCCTGGCGTTGCTCGACGTGCACACCACGCCGCCGCGTGCGCCGCAGAACGCCTTGATGGCGGCGGTCGAGTTCATGTAGGTGATCGGCGTGAACGTGTCGCCGTGCTCGGCCAGCAACTGGTCCCAGGCGTCCTCGACGTCGTCGAGTGTCGCCATGTCGGCCATGGAGCAGCCGGCCTTGATGTCGGGCAGGATCACTTGCTGGTGCGGCTGTGCGAGCACGTCGGCCGATTCCGCCATGAAGTGCACGCCGCAGAAGACGATGAAGTCCGCGGCGCGCTGGGCCGCGGCCAGCTGCGACAGCTTGAACGAGTCGCCGCGGAAGTCCGCGAACTCGATGATGGCCTCGCGCTGGTAATGGTGCCCCAGGATCACGCAGCGCGTGCCCAGACGGCGCTTGGCCGCCCACGTCCGCTCGCGGATCGTCTCCGCATCGAGCTCGATGTAGTCGGCGAACGGTCTCGGCCCCGTGATGGAGGGCACAGAAGCGAGCGTCATCTCACTCCAGCCCGGCTTCCTTGATCTGCTGCCGCCCCGAGAAGCCGTCCTCGAGCGCGTGCCAGTGATTTACATCGGGCTCACTCACCTGCCAGCACAGGTACACCAGCCGGTCGCCCATGAGCGAGTAGAAATCGACGAGTCCGCGATCGAGGTCCTTCACGAGCACGCCCTTGGCATGCAGCTCCTGAATGCCCTTGCCGATCGATTCGCCCAGACGCCGGCGCTTCTCCTCGAGCGAACGCAACTCGAGGTTGTCGGGATTGTCAGGCGCGGCCCCCGACGTGGCCACGAGCATGATGTCCATGCGGCGTTCGAGCCGGTCGAACTCGCGCTTCTTCATGACCAGCCGCTCGAGCCGCGGGCGGATCTCGGCCGCGGCCCGGTTGGCCTCATCTATGGTGAACAACTCGATGCGCACGCGCGCCTCCCGAAAGAAGTATCGGAGCTTACGGTTCAGTGCGTCTCGAACGACTTACCGCAGCCGCAGGAGCTGGCCGCGTTGGGATTGCGGATCGCGAAGCCGGTGGTCTGCAGCGTCTCGATCCAGTCGACTTCGACACCCTTCAGGACCGGCGCGGCTTCGGGATCCACGAACACCTTCACGCCGCCGAACTCCCCGACCCAGTCACCCGGCTGCTCCGCCTCGGCGAACGACATGCCGTACTGAAAGCCCGAACAACCGCCCTTCTGCACCGTGAGGCGCAGGCCCACGACGGGTTCGGCCTGCTGCGAGATGAGTTCGCTGAGCTTGCGGCTCGCGGATTCCGTCAACGTCACCATGCTGAGCTTCCTCCTGTGGAGCCCGGGTCCAACCCCGGGCTCTCCTTGGATGTATCGGCTGCGCGGGCGATGCCCGCCACCGTCCAGACATCGGCGGCACGGACTTCGCACTGCCCATCAAAGCCAAGTCTCGCAACGAGTTGAGCCGTCACCACGGATCGCACTTCGGCCACCGACGGCGCACGTTCACCCAACTGCTCGGCCACCGACGTCATGCGGATGTCGTGAAAGCCGCACGGATGGATGAGCGCGAAGTGGTCCAGACGATTGGTGACATTCAGTGCGAACCCATGATAACCCACCCACCGCCGCACGGCGACGCCGATGGAGGCGATCTTCTCGCGCTCCGACAACCACACGCCGGTGCGCCCCGTGATGCGCTGACCCTCGAGCCCGAACTCCCGCAGTGCGGCGATGAGCGCATCCTCGAGCGTGCGCAGCCAGCGGTGCAGGTCGCGGCCCACGCGGTCCAGCGCGACCACCGGGTAGCCCACCAACTGGCCGGGGCCGTGCCACGTGACGTCGCCGCCGCGCGGCACCTCGACGACTTCGACGCCCGCGCGTGCCAACGCCTCCGCGCCGGCACGAACGTTACCCTCACTGGGGTTGCGGCCGATCGTCAGCACGGGCTCGTGCTCGGCATACAGCAGCCAGTCCCCGGTCCCGCCCGCGGCGCGAGCCGCCACCAGCGCGTCCATGAGTGCCAGGCCATCGCGGTATCGCGTCGGCCCCAGCGCACAGACGTTGAGCGTGTTCACGGAAGACCCCGGGTGGTCCGGACTCCCGCGGGCCGCCCCGCGATCTGGTTGCGATCGATCCACACTCACCGGCAAGTCCCTCGGCTCGCGCGCGGGCCCGGGCGAATCCGGTGCGGCGCGCGAGCGCACACACGCGCCAGATAATTTTCGCTGATTCGGCATCGATCCAAGTTCGTCGCCACGAGCGGGCCGCAATCTCCAATGAAGTCGCTCATGCCGATTCACCGGAGATCCATTCGGGGCTTCCGAGATTGGTGTGGCTGAAAGCACTGGCTGTACCGGCTCAGGAAGCGTCCGCCCAGACGCCCATCGCGGGTTCGCAGGGTCTTCCCCTCAACGGGAAGCGGTGGCCGTCCGTTGCAGACATGCATGCCCGCTCCCAGGCGCCTGCCGCGCGCTCAGGACGTGCCGCCAACACCTGTCGGCTCGTTTGCGCCGCATGCAGGTAGCCACACCAATGTCGGAAGACCCGATCATTCAGGCGTGGAACCACAGCAGTTCGGGCTTCTCCAGCAACTCACACACACGGCGCAGGAACTTGACCGCGAGTTCGCCGTCGACGACGCGGTGGTCGAAGCCGATCGAGGCGTTCATCATGGGCGCGATCACGATCTGGCCGTGCTTGACGACCGGACGATCGACCACCTTGTGCACGCCCAGGATGCCGACCTCCGGCACGTTGATCACGGGAGCGGAGTTGATGGCACCGAACACGCCGGCATTCGTGATCGAGAACGTGCCGCCCTGGATGTCGTCGGGGCCCAGGCGGTCGGTGCGCGCGCGCGACGCCAGCTCGTTCACCTCGCCGGCCAACTGGACCAGATTCTTGCGCTCGCAATCCTTTAGATTCGGCACGATCAGGCCCTTGTCGTCACGGCCGACCGCGATGCCGATGTTGTAGTAGTGCTTCAAGGTCAGCGCGTCACCCGCGGGAGTCACCGAGCTGTTCATCCACGGGAATTCCTTGAGCGCGAACACGGCGGCCTTGATGAAGAACGGCATGTACGTGAGCTTGACGCCCTGCTGCTCGAGCTTGGGCGCCCACTCTTTCTTCAATGCCACGATCGCGCTCATGTCGCACTCGTCGAAGCAGTGCGTGTGCGCGGCGGTGTGCTTGGCCTTGACCATGTTCTCGGCGATGACACGGCGCACGCGCGTGAACGGGATGGTCTCTTCTCTCGGCCCGGCGGGGCCGGAGGCCACGTTGCCGGCCGGCCGAAGAAACGCGGGCACCGAGCCCGGAGACGGCGGCGCAGCCGCGCGGGCCACCGCGGGAGCGGCGACAGCCGGCGCGGCCGGAGCCGACGTGCGGCGCTTCAGGTAGTCCAGCAGGTCGTCACGCGTCACGCGGGCATCAACGCCCGAACCCGCGATGGCGGCCAATTCGGCCATGCCGACGTTCTGCTCGCGCATGATCTTGCGCACCGCGGGCGACAGGTTGCGCCCCTCGCCGGACTCCATCGGCTGGGTGCTGCCATTGGGCGCGTGCGCGCTCGGCGCCGCCACGGCGGTCGCGGTCGCGACCGGTGACGCGGGTGCCGCCACGGCGTTGACGGCTTTGGCCGCGGGTGCCGCGGCCGGCGCACTGGCGGCTTCACCGGCGCCCGAGATCTGGCCGATCTCGGTGCCGACGAGCACGGTGGTGCCCTCGGCGATCACGATGCTCGACAGCACGCCTTCGGCCGGCGACGGGATCTCGACGTTGATCTTGTCGGTCTGGATCTCGACGATCGGCTCTTCCTTCCGCACCTTGTCGCCCACCGCCTTCAACCAGCGAGCCACCGTTCCTTCGGCGACGCTCTCCCCCAGCTGGGGCACCACGATCGAGATGGCCAAGACGTCCTCCCTGTTTCGGCACGAGGGCGCGCGCAGCAACGTGCGGCACCACGGTGGGTATGCTCTCTCACCCGGCGGACCGGGCGTTCAGTCGTCCTTGCGGGTCTTCCGGCGCTCCAGGCGCCCGCGGCGCCGCTCCAGCGCTCGCGCGTGCTCGGCGCGCTGCTCGTCAGTATCCAGCAGCAGTGGCGGCACGGGCGACGGCCGGCGTGTCACCGGATCGAGTGCCACGAACGTCACGAACGCGGTGCCGGTCCTGCGCCGCTCCCCGCTCAGCATGTCCTCCGACTCGACGTCGACCCGGATCTCCATGCTGCTGCGGTCCACCAGCGTCAGGCGCGCCCGGAGCAACGCCACCTGCCCGACTTGAATGGGCGCCAGGAACGCCATGTCATCGAACGCCGCGGTGACCACCGGACGCCGGCTGTGCCGGTTCGCCACGATCGCCGCGGCCAGATCCACCCAGTGCATCACCGTTCCGCCGAGCACGGACCCGTGCACGTTGGCGTGCTGCGGCAGCACCAGTTGGGTCATCTCGGTGGCCGAATCGCTGACATGGCGGCCTTCCGGGACGGTCTGCGGACTCACGTGGGCTCGATCTCCGGGTCGGGGACGCCCTCGGGCGACGGGCGCAAGGCAAGCCCCGGCATCATAGGGAGGTGCGAAATCCCCGGCAAGTGCCGGCCCGGAAACACGACGGCCGGTCATCCCGAAGGACGGCCGGCCGTTCATGCTGGGACAGGAGCCGGGCTAGCGGCCCAGGTACACGGTGCGGATGGCGAACGACTGGCCAGCCGCCTTCATGCGAGCGAAGTAGACGCCGGCGCCGACATTGCGGCCCGCGGCATCCACGCCCGACCAGTCACGCGAGTAGCTGCCCGCGGCCAGACGGCCATTCACGAGCGAGGCGACCTGACGGCCGGCGACATCGAAGATGCCGATCTCCACGTCCGTCGCGGTCGGCAGCGAGAAGCTGAACTTCGCCGTCCGGGCCGGGTTCGGGAACACGCTGAACGCCATCGCCTTCGGGCTGCCCGGGACATCGAGCACGCCGAGGTCCACGACGTCGGCGAGGTTGCGGGGCGCGATGCGGAAACTGCCACCCGAGTAGCGCAGGAATCCGGTGACCGTCACCTTGTTGCCGAGCGCGGGGCCGGTATAGGAGCCCGCGCCGAGCACGGCGTTGAAGTTCTCGACGAAGATCGTGTCCGGCGACGTCGCGAGGTCCACGATGTGGAAGCCGTTCGTGGGCAGCGTCGGGAAGCGCTGCACGACCTTCGCGAGATTCACCCTCACGAGGCGGCCTTCATGGTCTTCACCGTCGCTGAGCGAGTTCGAGTAGTCGCACGTGTCACGCGAGGCCTGACGGACGAAGATCGAGAGCGGCGGCTGCACGGTCGAAGCGCCGAGCGACACCGCCTCGAGGATGTTCGAGAACTCGGTCTCGCCGAAGAACTCCTGGACCTGACCGGTGAGGCGGTACTTGGTGCCGATCGTGAGCGTGGCCGGCGGTGCGAACGCGGCCAGACCGCCACGGAGCACATTGCCCGGGTCGGTCACGTAGTAGATCGAGCCGTAGCGCGCGCTGGCCGTTGCGGCCATCGAGGCGCGGATACCGACGCCACCCTGCGAGGTCTGGCCCGCGACACCGGCGAAGCGCGAACGATCCTTGCAACTCGTGTCGGCGGCGAGGAACACGAAGTCCGCGCGCTGGATCTCCTCGGCCGTGAGCAGGCTGTTGACGAACGTGCGCGACTGCGGCGTCGTCATGACCAGCGCCGGCGGATTCAAGCCCTGGATGCCATTCACGGTGACGGTCTCGTAGTCGCCACGTCCGAGCGGCGCGTTGTTGATCGTGAGCAGCACCGTGTTCGGCGTGATCATGGCAGCCGACAGCACCGAACCGAACGACGACAACGAGTAGTTCGAGAGGTTCGTGGCCGTGGCCACGACCACGTCACGGTCGTAGATCACCTTGACCGTGTTGTCCGTGATCGGGAACGCATCCGTGATGTTCGGCGGCGAGTTCACGGTGATGTCGTTGCCGTTGCGCAGCATGATGCGGTAACCGCGGTTGTTCTGGTTCAGGACGCCCTGCACGCTCGTGACCGGCGAACCCACGGCCGGCGGTGCGTACGCGGTGAGCTTGTTGCCGTCGATGAACACCGAGTCGGACGGCGCCGCCGGGTCCACCATGAGGAATCCGTTGTTCTGCCCGAGGCCGCCGGTGAGCGACGTGCGCGCGACGAAGAAGTTGCCGACGATCTGCACGAGGCAGCCTTCGTACTGTTCCGCGAACGTGTTGGTCGGCGTCTCCGCCAACTGCGTCGTGGTGCCCACGAAGAACGGCGGCAGCGGGTTGCCCGACGAGAACTTGCGCACGATGAAGTTCGGCGAGCCGAAGCTGTTGTTCGCCGCCAGCACCTCGGTGGCGTTCGCGAACTCGGCGACGGCCGCGAACTCGACCACGATCGAGTCACCGATCGCGAAGTTGTACGGCGCGGCGATGGTGTTGACGCTGTGCGTGAAGAAGTCGATGCCCGAGAACGGTCCGCCGCCCGTCATCTGGATGTAGGCGTCGAAGCCGGTGGCGAGCGGGTCGAAGCCGATGATGATGCCACCGACACCGCGGACCGTGTCGGGCTGGATCGGGTGACAGAGCTGCGTGGCGTCCTGGATCGCACGGATCGTCACGGAGTCCGTGCACGTGGCGTTCGGGAACTGCGTGGCAGAGGCGGCGCCCGCCATACAGACAAGCGTGGCGACCGCGAACAACCGGGTGAACATCTTGTGCATGAGATAACCCCTCGTTGCAGGTGGACAGAACGAACGGCGAAGCGCGATCAGGGGGTCTGGATTTCCAGCTGGTGGCTTGGGAATCACGAGCTCGGCAAGCTCGTGAGGAATCACGAGCTCGGCAGGCTCGTGAGGAACCACGAGCATGGCAGGCTCGTGGACAGCGGATCACGACCGATCGTGGGGCGATATGACCGGGTTTTGACGGACGGAATGATACCAGCGACCTCGGCCAAGTCGAAGCAATTTCGACGTTTCCGAAGGGTTTCGGAGGGGTTTCGGCGTCCCGGACCGCTGGCCCGGGGGCGGAGGTCAGCCCATCGGACCACGTTTCACTTAGGGAGAACCAAACTCCGAACCGGCAGTCACCCAATGGAAAACGCGCGCTTCGGCTGCGGGATGCGGGCGGTGGGTGCGGGCGCTGGGTGCGGGCGTGGGGTGCGGGCGTTGGGTGCGGGCGTCGGGGCGCGCTCCGGCCGCGGCCGTGGGGTGCGGGCGTTGGGTGCGGGCAGTGGGGTGCGGACGCTGGGTGCGGGCGCGGGGTGCGGGCGCTGGGTGCGGCCGCGGGCCGCGCCCGTTACTGGTCGAGCCCCAGGTGCCGGTAGATGTTCGTGATGAACCGTGCAGCCGAACCCGCGAACCCGCCGGGCCCCACGGCCGGCACCGCCCCACCCGGCGGCATGCACACGACCACCGCCCGACCGCCGCCCAGCTGGGGCACGCTGATTCCCACCGCCGTGCTGTCGCCGAGGTCAGGGGTGAGCGTTCCCTGGGCCCCCCACAGCACGACCTGGCTGCGATCGAGGAAGTCGAACTGCCGCAGGCCGCCCGCCTCGCCCGGACGCACCTGGAACACCTGGCGCACATAGATCGAGTCCCGCCCTAGCGTGCCGCGCACATCCACCGCGGGCAGGAGGTAACTCACGCCGCTGTTGCCGAAGCCGATGGACGTGTCCGTGAACGTGCCCGCGAACGTGAACGCGCCGCGCATGCCGCGGCTGCCGAGGTGGGCGCGCGCGAAGTCCGTGGTGAGCCCGCCGTTCGCATTCCGGCCGCGGAACAGGTAGAGCCCGTCCAGGTAGAACTTCCCGCCGCTGTCCAGGTAGTCGCCGATGCCCGGCTCGGCGGTCTGCAGCAGCGTCGAGACGGTGATCTCGTTGCCGCGATACCACACCACGGCTTCGAACTGCTTGAACGTCTGCGCGAAGTCGGCTGCCGACTTGAACGGCTGCGTCGTGTCGAGGCGCAGGATGGAGTACTGGTCGGCGGCGAGTCCCACGCGCGCGACGCTGTTGGAGTAGAGCGTGTCGAAGCGCAGGTTGGCCGCGTTGGTCCGCGGCACGTCGTCCACGATGAGCAGCCGGGCGCGCACGCCGGTCACCGGCCGGCGCACGAACCAGCGCACGCTGTCGGCCGGACCCGCGCGCCCACCGTCGTCGATGGCGCGCACGAACAACTTGCGCGGCCCCGACGCCAGCGCACCGTTCACGAAGAAGCGCGCGGTCGGCATGGTGAGCGACAGTTTCGTGGTGATCTCGGGCGCTGCCTCGTTGCCATCGAGCCACACCAGGTAAATGAGCTTCGCGGCGTCGCCATCGGGGTCGACCGCCGACCACGTCACACTCACGGACGCGAACGTGGTGTCGCTGGCGAGCGGCTTCTGCACCAGCGTGACGCGCGGCGGCTGATTGCTGAACTCGAAGCTCTGGCGCGGGGGGTTCGGGTCGCGCGCACCGGCATTGTCGATCGCGCGCACGCTGAACACCGGGTTGGTGTAGCCCGCAGGGGCCTGCACCGTGAAGATGGAATCCGATTGCGTCGTGAAGTGCCACGCGGTGTCCGCGGGCGAGACCGGGTTCGCCAGCTGCCACTCGAAGCCCGCCACGCTGCCGTCGGGATCGGTGCCGAACCAGTAGAGATGGACGATGTGGTTCACCGTGTCGACCGGGCCGTTCACGAACAGCACGGTATGGGGCGGCGTGTTGGGGTGGAGCACGCCCGTGAGCTTGCCAGTGAGCTTGCCGCAACTCACCAGTGCCACGATCAGCGCGGCCCAGCCCAGGACGAGCCCAGAAACAGCGAGCCATCGCCTCATCGCAGCCCCTCGCGATCGGACTTCACCACCAGCACCTTGCCCACCTGCGTCTTGCCGGTCGCAAGATCCTCCACCGACCACATGTAGAGACCGGTCGCGGCGGCCTGATCGCGCCGCGTCACCAGATCCCAGCCGAACGTCGCTCCCGAGAACGTCCCCGGCAGGTCGCTCGCGGGATTGTAGATGCCACGCGCGTTGCTGCCGTTGTACGTGGCGCCGTTGAAGTCCTGCTCCAGCACGAGATCGCCGGCCAGCGTGTAGATGCGGATGGAGCAGCGCGCCGGCAGGTTCGCGAACCACAGGTAGTGATCGCGCACGTTGCGGCCGCGGTCCCAGGCGGCTTCGACCCGGTAGGGATTCGGGAACACCACCACGCCGCCCGCGCGCTCGCCGACCCGCGGCGCCGGCACGACCATGACCTCGTTCTGGCTGCGGCCGCTCTCGAGCGACTCGATCTCGGTGTTGCCCAGGTCGTACGCGGTCACCGCGGCGAAATACTTGAAGCCGGTGCGCAGGCCGGTGAGCGTGTACTTGTAGTGATAGGTCACCCCGTCGAGCGACACCGGCGGGGTGAGCCGGACGGGTCCGAGCCCGGTGTTGAAGCCGGTCGTGTCGTGCGGCGCGGCGGTGAGGTCGAACTGCGCCACCAGGTGCAGCGAATCCCGGTCCTCGCCGGCGTAGACGCGATAGCCCTCGAAGTCCCTGGGCTGCGGACTGGTGGGGTCCAGGAACGATTCGGGCGAGTCGTCCCAGTAATAGTCCACCGCGCCATCGCGCACGACGGCCCTGAATCGCGGCGACGGCGGCGGCACCGGCACCAGGTAGTTGAGGTCGTAGGCGCGCTGGGCGGTGCGCGCGCGCTTGAACAGCGCCGCCTGATCGGTGCCGCCGATGTAGGCGAAGTCGATCTGCAGGCTGTCGCCCGTGTTCACCTGCGCGAACGGTCCCACGCTGATCAGCTCCACCGGGTCGCCGTCGCGCGGCTGCAACTCGGCCGGGATCGGGCTCAGGACGGTCTTCGTGCCCAGGCTCATGAGCGCATAGCGCTCGGTGTCCTCGTCCTTCGCCGTGTCACCCGGAGCGAAGTTCCAGCTCTGCATGGTGATCTGCTTGTCGAGCGGGTCCGCGAGGTTCCCGGGCCGCACGCCGAGCAGCTTGATGCCGGCGAACTCGGGCGTCACCGCGTAGCGGCAGCCGTTCGGGATCGGAACACTCTCGCAATAGCGCTCGGTGAACAGGCTCAGCGAATCCACCCAGGCGATCTGCTTCTTCTTGAACCACGCGCCACCGGGCGGCCAGTTGGAGAAACTGTTCTTGGGCCCGCTGGCCAGCTCGTTGTAGAGCGCCAGGTACGCGTTCCGCAAGGGCGCGCCGTTGTTCTTGATCACCCAGTGGAAGAACACCATGTGGCGGTAGTCCGCGAACGACCACGAGTAGTTCTCCTGGCGCACGGACACGCCGAGCGGACGATGGTCCTCGCGGTTGTTCTGCGCCCGCTTGGGGATGAAGTCATCGAAGCTGCCGATGACGTCGCGCTCGCTCACGCCCAGCGGCGAGAAACGCCGGTTGTTCGGCAGCGTCGAACGCACGTCCATGCGGTCGCCCTCGGGCGAGAACTCGCTCGCGCTCGCGGCCGCATCACCCGTGAAACCGTCCACGGCGCCCGTGGTCACACCGGTGAATGCGCCGGTCTCGTCCAGGGCGATCGCGCCGATCCACAGTCCGCCACGCACGAGGTGCTCGTGACCCGTGCCCACGGGGTACTCCATGGACGGCGTGCGCGTGGTGAAATTGTTGCCGATGAATCCGTAATTCGTGAGGTTCATGCTCATGAGGTTCAGGTCACGCCCGGCTTCGTCGCGGCCGGAGATGAGCGACACGAAGATGCGCGTGCCCGTGTCGGCCGCCACCGCCGCCGGCTTCGTCAGCGGACGCAGCGGCAGATGGTCCCGCACGTCGGCGCGCGCGAGACCCGGCCATGCAAGCGCGAGCAGCACCGAGCCCAGCAGCCGGGCGCTCACTGGCGCCTCCGGTAGCGGATGATCTGCGCGCGTCCGCGGTCGGCGACGTAAGCGAGCGAGTCGTCCACGGCCACCGCTGTCGGATCCAGCAGCGGCAGTGCGTCGGCGTTGGCTTCCAGGTCCACGCGCTGGATGTATTCGCCGCTCAGGTCGTAGCGCAGCACGCGGCGGTTGTCGCGGTCCACCATGTAGAAGAACCCGGCGAGGTCGGCCGTGACGGACTCGGGATGGTTCAGGTTC